>NZ_RCOS01000138.1 GCF_003947435.1 Candidatus Methanodesulfokora washburnensis | reverse complement strand
TACAACAAAGCTAGGCGATTCCTCGCTCTTACCATCAAACTCATGCCAAAAAGAAAGGTAAACATCCCTAAAGGAATCGTCAAAGGCTATGGATATAGAACTCAGCTTGGAAATCTCCATCAGAAACATCTGGAAAAACGAGTCCTCGGCCATTTTTCAACACACCCAAGTGCACTTAACTCATGAATTATGGAAATGGTTACTTTAAACATTTCTGTTCTTGTTTCAACGTTCTTTAATTTGCTGAATATCTCTTCAGATATTATTACTTTTAAGGAAAGCTTTAAATTCTAGTGGCTGCAATAAAGATTATTGAGGTGGATCTATGAGCCTATGGTTATTTGCATCAAAAAAACGTTGAGAATATCAAAGTGGCCAGTGAGAGATTGTTATGGGGATTTTGGGATAGGGAAAGCGGAGAGAAACAGAGGAAAAATTGGAGAGATTTCATAAGACTTTATAATAAAATTAAGCCTTTTGATATTGTGGTTTTCCAAACGACTAACGGAAATATACATGGTATTGGAGTAGTTAAGGGGACCTATTATGATGACCAGACACCAGTTTGGCCGGCGGAGAAAAAAGGAGTTCTTTTCCCATGGAGAGTCTCAT
The DNA here is from genome assembly GCF_003947435.1 of Candidatus Methanodesulfokora washburnensis. Lineage (GTDB taxonomy): Archaea > Korarchaeota > Korarchaeia > Korarchaeales > Korarchaeaceae > Methanodesulfokora > Methanodesulfokora washburnensis. The sequence continues at coordinate 10,052 of NZ_RCOS01000138.1, read as the reverse complement.
TTTGTGTCTTTATCTTCTCTGAGAATCCTTTTACTTCGCTTCTTATCAAAATAGCTAATTATATAGACGGATATGGAATTGGTGAGTTGGATCGGCACGAATTTCAGGGGATATTGGGAGAAATACAGAAGCAACTTGATACAATCAAATTTAAGTTTAATCTCTAGAATATTTCTGTGAAACAGTTGTGAGAATTTCTTCTTGGGTTCACTAGTTTTTATGTATATGCTACCGACAAGGCAGATATAGCCCTTATACCTCTCTTAAGGTATAAGGAAAACCACCAGTATACCTCAAATCTGTCCATCTTCAGTATCTCGCTTGTAATCACCTTTATCTTCTCTTCATTCCTCAGTAAAGCTACTGTCTTGAGAATAAGGGCCATTTTAACTGCACTTTCCTCATCCAGCTCATATATCCTGATACCATTCCTAGCAGACATAAACTCTCTCATGTTAATTTTCTCCAGAATTTTTCTCCTGATCAGGTTGCACTTCCAGCCAGTAAGAGAGGCAATCTTCCTTCTGGTACCGTAATCATCTATCTTGTACACCCTGAACGCGGGTTTTCTTGTCATGCTCATCCTATATATCATGTTCTCAACCTTTCTTATGTATTATAGTTATTGGAACTAGAGATTCTGCCAAGCTTACTCCTCCATGAGTTATCATGGATTCTGTTGTTTTCGGGGCATGTTTTCTTCCGATAGCTACCGTAGTTTCGTCTATTTTAAGTTGAAATTCCCCATAACTTTCCCCATATCTATTTTTTGGCTCCCAATTTTTCCATAAAAAGAGGCCAGGGTTTCCTTTTGTGAATATATAGCCATGATCTCCTGTTACAACAAGAGGAACATTGGAAGAAAGCTCATCTATAAGACTAACTAGGTCGCCCACCACTGCAGTTATGCTCTGCAATTCAATTATACCATGTTTTTTAGCCTCATGAAGTGGTGCGTCAGGATAGTATGTTAAGAAGGCTATTCCCTTTTTCTTCCCTGTCTTAGGCGGATTTTTTATCTTATCCACTATGCACATCTCCCAAGAACTTCCCTCTATGAATCTTCTTCCAGAGAAGGCCTGTTTAAGATCCGGAACATCAAAGAATATTTTAGATGCTTCTGACGTTATGCTTGGAGTTGCTGATAATCCGAAATCCTCGTCTACTTCAGCTTTAATTGAGTTTTTGACCACAACATGTTCTCTGAAACTATAACCATCTGATATTAACACATTCGCTCCTTTCTCGCTGGCAAGTTTAAATGCCTTTGATATCGCCAGTTTGTTCTTTTCTCTATTTGCCAAGTGGTAACGATACAGATCTACTCCCCATGCATCAAATAGCCACTTCTCCAACCTGAGTAACTCGTCCTCAATATCTTCATAACTTTTATCTAGATCGCTTAGCTGTAATTTTGACTCAGCTAACTCAATCATTTTTGAAAAAATGACAGAAGTAGGATCTTTCTCCCTTATTAAGGATAAAACAAAATTTTCTGTCATCCTATCACCTCATATTTTAATGTCTTTTTCTCAAACTCTCCTGGAGATAACTTGATAAGCCAATCATGTACCCTCTGTCTATACTCAACGGATAAATCCATTATCATCCTGAGCTCATCATCGCTATAAGACCCATGAGGAAATAGAAGTTTCATCATACCAGATGCTATTCTCATTATCGCCTTTTGATCCCTAATGGTTACCTTCCCGCCTTCAGCATAAAGCTTCACCCTTTCGCTTAGGATTGGACTAAAGCTCTCCCTTCTTAATCTGTGAAGAACTTCACAGAAATAATCTGATATAAATCCATACCCATTGGACAGATGTATATCAGCCTGTTCTATTTTCGGTAATTCCCAGCCTGGAATTATCCCATGTATCCTATCTATAAAAGCTGAATCAAGCATCATCGTAGGAAGAATTTCTGCAAAATCTTCAGCTGGTTTAAATCCCTCAACCTCTATATTTCCCATGAAGACCAAGGAACATGTGCTTCTTACTCTCTTAGCTAGTCCTCTTTCGAATTCTCCGCTCTCCATGTAGTCTTTTAATTTTCCCATCATCTCATCCGGGTTTGAAAATCTTATTTTGCTTACTTCATCGAATACAACACAATCTCTGGTTCCCAGATCTCCAAGAATTTTCAGAGTCCCATGAAAGAAGAGCACTGCCGGACTTATAGTACCGCCTGAGTAAAGACGCACATAGTACGATATATTCTTATATACAAAGGATTTTCCTGTAGCTCTTGGTCCTAGCTCTATTAAATTCACATTATTTTCTATAAGAGGAACAAGTCTTGTGAGATATAAGAGCTTCTGTCTATTTGTGTAAACATCTGGATTAACTCCAACTGTATTCATGAGGATATCAATCCACTCTTCCGTGGAGAAATTCTTTCTTCCTTCTTTATATTTCTTCAGATTGATTCCAGCATATTGAAGTGGTTTAAATTCTGTGATAGTTATCGGGGTCTCAGACGGATCCTCTGCCAGCGATGGCTCGTATATCAGGGTGGCTATCCCCCACATTCCAGTTCCAAGCATATCTTTATGCTCCTCTAGAACTGATGGAAGTATTTTAGCATCATAAACTCGCAAAGATGGGATCTCCGCTTTTCTCTTTGCTCTTTTAGGATCAACTGTTACTTTAAATTCATCTATAAGTTTATATTCTCCTCTCGAGATCAGGTCATTTAATACTCTATCCCTTTCTTTTGGCTCGGGATAGTACCTTGATATGAAATCAGACAGTTTCACGATATCTTCAGGCTTAGGATTATCTCCTACAAGGCTCTTTATAACGTACTCAGATATGAATCGGGGGAGCCTGCTAACTTGATCCATTCTGCTCAGTCTTTTGTTAACAACCTCCTCAGGAAATGTGGAAAGCAGCTTCTGATCCAAACTCATGCTTTCTCGCCTCTTTCTACAATAAATTCATCAGTAAGTTCCTTTAATGCTCTTCCCTCTTTTTCAAATATAGTTAAGCGAGCTTGTATATATCCAGTGAACTTTTGAAGTCCCTTCAGGGCATCAAAGAGTATTGCATCACTCAGTGGCAGAGGATCAGAAAATCTAGCGCTCATCTCAAGCTTAAACTCATTTATATACTCACTTATTTGATTCATATAGTTTTTAAATACCCCAAAGGAACTTCTCTCTCCCTCAGCATTTGTTGATATTGATATATCCTCATTTTTCCAGTTTAGTGATGCTGTAAAGCTATAGTCCTTATTGAATAACATGGAAAGAATGTTTACTACTTTTGGTGCCTCTTCAGGTGGTATGTTGAGGAATTTCAGCGATATTCCTGTTATTTCTTTATCTTCATAGCTTTTTATCTTATTAAAGGCGTCCTTGAACTCTGCAACTACAGACACCGACCTAGTGCTTGGTTTAGCGCTTTTTAAAGTGATTGTTAGAGAAAGATCATCCTGTATCGTAAACTCCCTTTTTTCATCTCTCTGCCCATCTGACCATCCATCGAACTCTAGTGAATCCGTATCAAGAGGAAGCACCTCTACTATTACTTTCTCTCCTCTTTCGAATTTTAGCTGAACTGGTGTTCTATATTTTTCTCCATTTATTTTAATGTCTATATTATGCTCTTTCCTCTTTTTATCTTTAGCCGTTATAGTAAGAAGAGCTTTTTCTGGCGGAATTTCCTCTTTTTTCCCGAGCAGTATCACCAGTTCTCCATTTTTTTCTAATTTAATCTTTTTTCTTCCCTCCTTACTGCCATCAGACCATCCCTTAAATATGTAGCTTTCCGGAATTTCCAGAATCAGTTCTTTTTCCTCTTCCTTTAGTCCTTCTAATTTAAAGGGAGTTTCAAACCAACTATCATCCACCTTTACTTTTATTCTCTCTTCTCCTAATTCTGATTTGGCTATTATTTTTAGTTCAACTTTCTCTATCTCCTTATCTAGAATATCATCTGAATTTATTGCTTTAGGATACTCCTTGTATACTGGTTTATTTTCACGATAAAGTACAAGGAGCCCGTTTTTTACAGCCTCACGTACCGCTTCCTTTATTACATCCTCATTTATGGGAAGCTCAAGTTCAGGTCTTCTGAAAAATGAATCTCTCAGCTCCTTGAACTCCAATTTTCCTTTTCCAGCCGGCCAGTATCTGTCTATAAGAGCTTTAGGATCTATTTTTCTAATCACTTTCTTTACTTCGTCTTTTAGTTTCCTGTCTATTTCTAAAAGCAATTTGCCCTCATTTATGACCTCTTCTCCAAGCTCTACTACTGAAAGCCCTCCTTCAGATGGAAAAACTAAAAATCTATAAACAGGGAAGGAGCTTCGGTAAAGTGCGTTTTCTTCATCTTTTTTCAGCTCTCCAATACTTTCCACACCTTTTGATCCTATAGATCTCTCTAATTCCTTTTTGTCCTTCTCCATCTCACTATAGGCGATAACAGCTTTTGCATGCATTAGTGGATCACTTTTGTCTAACAGCTTTTTATGTGCAACAAGGAAGAACATTGTGTTTTTGTAAGTCCTCGGTGAGTTTTCGTAGGTTTCATAAAATTCTCTTGCTATAGAAATAGCTTCATCCTTTGTCTCAGCTGCTACGGGAGATTCCTCAGGACTTATATAGCCTAAGACCACCAACTTTGGTTTAGGATCATCTTCTACCTCGCCAGGACGAGATGGCCATATCTTTATCCCCTTATCGCTAAATATTCTCCCATCTACTGAAATATCTTTTCTATAACTATCCCAAGCAACCTTAAGAGCTTTTTCAACTTTTTCTTGAATCAAATTCGTTGCTTCCTTCTTCAATTCTGGTATTCTGTCTACTTTATTGAGATATTCGTTGAGCACCTGCATTAGATTCGGTTCTCCGAATACCCATCTACCATCTCTTGAGTTTACGAACCATGAGTATTTCTCAATAAATTTAATTGCATTCTTTATGAGATCTGGTGCTATATCAGGAGTTGCCAAAGAGAAAATTATATCATCTTGGCTTGCCCCAAGTTTTGATGGCTCTCCCACTAAAGAATTTAGAACTATGACTGAATATACTTTTTCCGCCAAAGATCTGAGAAATTTATCTTCTATTTGCTCCATCCTGCTTAAATCTCCATCTACTTTAGCCACAAGAAGAGGATCCTTCAGTTTTGTTATCGTACCACCTCTGACATAATCATCTCTCAAATTAGCATGGCCCACTGTTATAGCGTATGCATCATTTGGTCTTTCCTTGTAAACTGAATATACTAAGCCGGCTAAAAATCTAAGCTCATCTCTAACCTCTTGAAAGCTTTTACTAGATTTTAGCTTCATCATAACACTATCAACAGCCGGATGAAATGGATAATTGTCTTGAAAGAGCTTCTCACAATTGTAGGGCATGTCCGGAAAGATCCTTTTTATTATCTCACAAAAGCTTCTAGATATTTCCATTATATTCTCTGTTAAGAGAGAGAAATCATCCTGAAAAAGAGCTCTCTTTCTTATCGACTTGTATTCCTCTTCTCTGGCAAGTATGGATGGTTTTGCATATTTGTTCAGAATGTTCTCCACTAGCTTAAAGCCTGATTCAAAGGCCCCTATGGGAGTTACCAGTACTAGAGCTGAATTTTCAGATTCTTGCACCGCAGTCATCAACGTTTGAAGAAAAACCTGGAGTTTTCCTGCCTTATTTTCATCCGATTTTACATTTTCAGCGTAGTTAGAAAGCTCATCTATCAATATTAGAGTTGGCTTATGAGAGAGAGCCTCCCTTAATACTGGAACAGATGGAGCTGCATCCCAGTTATCATACTTCTTATATTCTGCATAGCCTAGGAGTTTTAGAAGAAGAGCCCAGATCGTCTTTACCTGGAGGGGCTCATATCCGATAACAGGATCTATCCTCTGACCATCTATCACAATAACCCTAGAATCCTCCGGTATCGAAGCATCAATCCCCTCTTTTTCCAGGATAGATCTGATATCTCTTCTTTTTACCATATAATAAAGAAGCAATAAGGTATGGCTTTTTCCTCCTCCCATAGCGACTTTGAGATGATGAATCGGCTGTACGTTTATTCCTCTCAGTCTCTTGGCAATTGTTGATATCAAATCTCTCATGTTACCTGTGAAGTAAGTCCTACTTACAAATTTGTTCGGATCGATATACCTCTCATTCACATGAATTTGCTCTATTCCAAGCTCAAGTCTCTCCCAAACAGCCCCCACATTTACAACAAAATCATCCTCTCGTAATTTTCCCTCAACAACCTCTAAGTGGGGATGACATATCTCCCATACTCGCATAAAAGTTTATGAGTTCTAAGGCTAATAAATTTTGACCCGCCATGAAAGAAGCTATGATAGAGAGATGGTTTCCAGTGAACGAAGTAAACATTGAGTGTTCAAGAGAAAGATCTTTCGCTTATTTACCTCCTTTATTCATACTTCATGTATGGTGGGCTAGAAGACCTTTAACAGCCTGTAGAGTTGCATCAATACTTGCACTGACCCCCTATGAGGATTTAAGTGTGGAGAAAAGAAGAGAATTGCTATACAGGATGGGCTTCAGGGGAGATCCTATAGATGCCTTCGAGAGGAGGAAAAGAAGGGAGAAAAAGGCCTTTAACTATCCCGTTGCTGAGAAAATAAATCCAGATTCTGACTATTTCAGAAATAAAATGAAAGAGTTTTTAGGCAAAGAGATAGTGGGCGCAGATTTCATGGCTGGTGGAGGCTCAATCCCATTTGAGATGATCAGAGCAGGTTATGACAAGGTGATAGCTGCTGAATATAACCCAGTTGCATATTTGATACTGAAAGGAACGCTGGAATATCCGGTAAAATATGGGGAGCAACTTGTGAAGGATGTCGAAAGGTATGGAAAAGTTCTGGTGGAAAGAGTGAGAGAAAAGTTGAGAGAGTTCTATCCTCCTTATCCGGATGGCCAACCAACCAGTTACATATGGGCTAAAATGTTCATATGCCCCTACTGTGGTGCTGAAATACCATCTCTTAGATCTTTATGGCTTGATAAGGAAAAAGGATACGCTTTATATCCAGAGATTGTTGATAAAAAGGTCAATCTTCACGTAGTAAAAGTCGAGGAGATAGGAAAAATAAAATCAGGAAAGAAAGGTGAGGAATCTCTGGTCAGGATTATAGAGGGCAAGTTTAAGGGAGTAGAATTCGAGACTAAGGGATTTGAAGTAAATGGAAAGCTTGTGTGCCCTAACGGCCATGTAATAGAGAGCGATCAGGTCTGTGAAATTCACAAACAATCCTTAGTTCAGAAGGAGAAATTTTATTCAAATCCTATAAGACTTGTGGCCATAGTTATGGAGAACAGAGAATATCTTGAGCCAACAGAGGAAGCTATTAAAGCCTACGAGAGGGCTTCCGAATTTGTTCTGAGAAACTGGTCTGAATTACAGCAGTATATCCCAACGGGTAAGATCCCACTGGGTAAAGCTACGGAAAGCGTCCTTAGAAGGGGTTTAACTAGATGGACGGAACTTTTTACTGCTAGACAGCTTCTTGCCAATATAGAGGTAGTAAAAACGATAAAAGAGATACACCAAGAGGTTTTCCAAGATGGACTGAAAAGACATAGTGGAGATGAAAATAAGGCTTCTGAGTACGCCAAGGCTGTCATAACATATTTAGTGCTGATGTTTGGAAAGTTGTTGGACTACAACTCTATTTTAAGTAGGTGGCATACATCTAGAGGTGTCTTAGCTAATACATTTGATAGTCATACTCTTGCATGGACATGGGATTTCGGAGAGTTTGATTTAGCGAGCACTAGCTCTAGCTTATCATGGACCTATAAAAATGTTCTTAAATCCCTAAAAGGACTTGTTAAGAGGATAGGAAATGCTGATGCTCAAGTGAGCGTGCTTTTGGGAGATGCTGAAGCTCTTCTTGCTAATTCTGAAAACAAATATGATGTAATATTCATTGATCCCCCTTATCTGGATAACGTTCAGTACGCAGAGAATTCAGATTATTTCTATGTATGGTTTAAATTGATCCTCAAGGAAGTGTTTCCAGAGGCGTTCTCCGCACCTGAGGTTCCAAAGGATCAGGAAGCAGTTGCCAACGATATAAGACATGGAAATCAAAAGCTAGCCAATATATTTTATGAAAGAAAGATGGAATCCATATTCAGATCGATATACAAAGCACTAAGAGATGAAGGTGTCTTTCTTCTATGGTTCGCCCATAAAACAGGAGAAGCATGGATCAGAACTATCAGGGCATTATTGGACTCCGGCTTCTCTATAAGAATGTTATGGGGAGTAAGGAGCGAGATGGAACACAGCATTCATGTATCAGGAAAAGCGGCTTTAAGAACTTCCATCATATTCATCTGTAGGAAGAGGAGTGAGGAAGCCAGGGGATATATTCAGGATGCGCTCAAGGAAATGAAGAGAACCCTAAGTGAGAAGCTAGTGGAGCTGTATGATATGGAATTGCCGGGTCCCGACTTTCTCATGGGAGCTATGGCGCATGCACTTAAGATAGCCAGTGACTACTGGCCATTAAAAGATCCTGAGGGAAAAATGGACAAAAATGAAGCGCTCAATTTACTTTTGAATGAAGTTATAAGCGAAGCCATAAACTTCCATATTAGGAAAGTGATTCCACAGATCTCCGCAGTAGATCCTCTTACCAAATTTTATATTATCGCAAGGCATTGGTACAAAGATACTGTACCATATGATGATGCCAGAAGGCTATCATTGGCATGCCTTGGAGCTTCAGAGCTAAGAGATCCTGTAGAGGAGCTAGTAATTAAGGGAGGATTGGGAAAAATAATGTCAGAGAGGGCAGATAGTGTTAAGGATAAGGTGGTGAGGTTCCTCTCTCCAGAAGAAAGATATAAGAATGAAAAACTGTTTAAGTTGGAGCCCAAGCCACTGATAGATTATATCCATAAGGCAGTGGCAATGCTAGAGGAGGGTAAAAGAATAGAAGAAGTGGCCTCCATACTATCTGAGCCCGGAATCTCCATCTGCGAGATAATTAGAGTGTTGGAGACAGTCCTACCAGATCAGACAGGAAAGGGAAAGAACAGGGAGAAAACACATATAAGAACACTGCTTTACACAATATGCGGGGAGAATTCTCACTTATTACTTTCACCTCCACCAAGAAAGGAGAAAGAGAGTCTAGAGAAATTTATAGGGTGATATAGATGAGCTCTGTTGTCTCCATTTATTTTGTTGATTCAAAGATCATAGATATTGTTATTGAAAAATTTTCAAACTCACTAGGAAAGAGACCTGTGGAAATAGAGCCTCTTAAGCTCATGAGAATGTGGTATCACGGGCACATCGAAAGACCTCCAGATTTTATTGTGGTAAGAAGAATTGATATTCTCTTTAATAGAAGATATGGGGAAGAAGATATTATTTCATTGGTTAGGAAGGCCTTGAGAAGTATAGGATCGAGCGGATACCTTATAGTGGAGGTTAGCTCATTGAAATGGAGCTCAGCCAATCCATATAAGATAGAAATTAATGAAATAGAATTTCCAGTATCATCAATAAGAGTGGATGATACTTATGATATTGCTGACAGACTAAATTTAGATAGAGGGAAGATAGTGAAGGTAGATATATAGGGCTTACCTAAATAGTCGTAATAAAATAGAGAAATAAAAAGATTCTTTCATTAAAAATCAGGGTGTTACATTGAGCGAGATCATGGATGTTATATATCCGGTGCCCTCTAACCTGTTGCAGAGGATATTTACAGGCAAGGATGTGTTCATAAAGCATCCAACATGTTTCAAACAACTTAAGCCTGGACAAAAGGTCCAAGTACTCCTCTGATGGAGAACTAGCTGTTATCTGTAAAGGGAAGAGAAGTGGATTTTGGGTATGTTTTGATTGTGGTACAGCTTTTCCGGATAGAAGAAGAAACCATAAAACGCCTTATGGAATGGATTGCTCATCTCCTTTGAAAGGTCCATTTCATCTTGGACATACCTTTAAGACGGATGTGCTTTCTATTTCATTTGAAGAGCCAAATATAAATGAAAACTATATCAAAGAGATATTTAGAGCTAAATC
>NZ_RCOS01000123.1 GCF_003947435.1 Candidatus Methanodesulfokora washburnensis | reverse complement strand
ATTTCACCAATTATATAAATATCTTTATTACTTCCAACTTTTTCAAAAGCGTCTTTTATATTACCTTCTTTTGATTGATACGCATGCGTACTCCAAGTAACTATAACCGGCTTTCCGTCAATTTTCCAATAGTTTGGCAAAGATGTGTAATTTGAAATTAAATCTTCAACAGCTTTAACAAACGCTTCTTTCACCTCCGGGTTATCAAAATTATATGGAGGGGGTTTTCCAGTTTCGTCAAGGAACGTACTACAGAAGCTAAATTTTATTTGGTTAAATAAATCAGCTTCCATGTTTTTCTTAAACGTCTTTTCAAGCCCGATAAATGCTATTTTTGGATTATGATAAGGATATGGAAATAAAAAAACATTTATTCCATGCCCTGTGGCCCAATCAACATGTTTGTTAAAAACTATGTTATCGTCAGAATAATATAAACCTAATAATGGTTTATCAGGCAAATCTTTTGGTATACCCTGTCCAGGAGTATACCAATTATAGTAATGAGCTGCTACTATTATTCCTTTGTCATACAATTCTTTTCCTAAATTTTCAAACTGTCTTATATAAGGTGTTTTTACTTCTACTATTTTTTCATTTCCAGCAAGGTCTTTTACTAAAGCAACTATTTTGTACTCTCTCCCACCAACAATGTCTTTTATTGGAACTGAAAACTTTTCTTCCAAACTGTCAAACTTTCCATCAACAGGATTTAAAACAAGAACTCTTTCCTTATCTGGTGGGAAAACTTTCGGATAGTTCTCTGGCCTCATTCCATATTTTTCGATCATGTATGTATACTCAACAGGAATGAATCGAAGCTCAGCATAGGCTATCGGACTTTTGTCATCCCTAGCTATGAATGTCACATTAATATCGTAAATTTTATCCAGATTTTCCCTTGTAGGATTCCAGCTCAGATTATCTATCGAAGGTAAGCTCGGATTTACGAATCTATCATCGAACAAATTCTTCTCAGTCTCATCAATCACGTTATCCGAGAGGATATTATCCAGAATCATATTTACCTCTTTTGAGCTTCTTTTATCCTGAGATAAGCTTGCGTATAAATCAACAAATTCTTTTGAGCTCTCATTGAAGTCAACATCCTTAAACCTTAACGCTTCTTTCTCAGGCAGCTTCTTCAAAGCATAAGCGAGGAGATAGTTGGGCTTATTGGGATCTGTTCCGTATTCTCTCTCCTTATAATCAGGGATTCCATCGTTATCCGAATCCCTGTTCATGTAGTAGATAGCTAGCGATGATAAAAGGATCAAGACAAGAATTAAAGCAATGAAAACAAGAGCTCTCAAGCTAACCACCTCTCAACACATCCTTTAGAATTTCCAAATAGGTAAAGCCATAGCTCTGTGCAGGTTCTATTTTCGTATCTTCAAACCATTCGTTGAACGAAGTGAGAAATAGTACCTTTGGATTAAAAGTCTTTTTGACTTCTTTTAAATATAATCTGAATCCTTCAGGAAGCCTGTGGATGGCGATGGACAATTTTCGCTTAGCTGTGTAGTTATATGTATCATTAAATCCAGGGCCTACTGAAGGAATAAAAAGTTTTCCATATTTCATACTTATATCCTTCCAAATTAACATTCTTTCGATTGTATATGGTACTGCGTCCTTCAAATTCATAGGATGCCTAAGCCATAATGGTAGTGGTACATAGTCATAAATTGCATCACTATTTCTTATTAATTCCCTTACGTCCGATTCGCTCCAAACAACTGGAACCTGAGATGTTATGTATAAATCTCTCCCAGTTGTAGAAAGAGAAAATTCCCTTATTTCTTTAATTGCTTTCTCGACATTATTATTTGAGGATAAATATCCGTGTGAACCCCATAAAACTATAACTGGCTTTCCTTCAATTTTCCAGTAATTTGGCAAAGATGCATAGTTAGAAATTAAATCCTTGATAGCTTTGACAAACTCCCCTCTCACAGTTTGGTTATCGAAATCCCAAGGTACTCCAGGAGGTATGCCGGTCTCATCTACAAATGTGCTTCCAAAAGTAAATTTTATTTGATTAAATAATTCAGCCTCCATATTTTTCCTAAATATTTTTTCTAGCCATGTAAATGCTATTCTTGGATTATGATATGGATATGGAAATACAAAAACATCAATTCCATGCCCAGTTGCCCAGTCAACATGCTTGTTAAAAACTATGTTGTCATCTGAATAATATAAACCCAATAACGGTTTATCTGGCAAATCCTTTGGTATATCGTACCCTTTAGTGTACCAATTGTAGTAAAAAGCGGCAATAATTATATTATCAGTTTTGGCGATGTTCTCAAACTGCCTTATGTATGGCGTTTTCATATCAGCAGTTCTCTCATTTCCAGCCGAATCCTTAACCAAGACGACTATTCTATACTCCCTTCCACCGACAATATCCTTTATAGGAACTGAGAATTTCTCCTCCAGACTATCAAATTTCCCATCAACTGGAGTCAGGACGAAATCCCTCTCCTTATCTGGTGGAAATACCTTGGGATAATCTTCTGGTCTTATCCCATATTTCTCAATCATGTATGTATACTCAACAGGAACAAAGCGAAGCTCGACATAAGCTATTGGTGTTTTATCGTCTTTAGCAACAAATGTCACATTAATATCGTAAATCTTATCCAAATTTTCCCTTGTTGGAGTCCAATTTAAGTTATCTATTGTAGGTAAGGTTGGATTGACAAATCTATCATCGAACAAATTCTTCTCGAGATCATCAATCCTGTTATCGGAGAGAATTTTATCCAGAAGCTCATTCACCTCCTTCGAGCTCCTCTTATCCTGCGGTAGACTTGCGTATAGGTCAACAAATCCCTTAGAGCTCTCATCGAAGTCAACATCCTTAAACTTTAAAGCCTCTTTCTCAGGCAGCTTTTTTAAAGCGTAAGCAAGAAGGTAGTTTAGCTTGTTCGGATCTGTTCCGTATTCCCTCTCCTTGAGATCAGATATTCCATCGTTATCCGAATCCCTGCTTATGTAATAAACAACTAGTGATGAAATAATCAAGACAAGAACCAAAGTGAGCAAAACAAGAGCCCTCAAGCCAATCACCTTCGCAGCATTTCCCTCTCCTCCAGAAGCTGTTGAGTTGCACCGCTCAGGTCTATAGGTATCCTGCCTTCCATCCTCTCGAGCTCGAAAAGCTTATCGACTGCTCTGAACACCTCAGATAAATGAGCTATCTCAATGCCAAGCTTGATAATTTCTCTTATTGCTTCGCTTCTCGATCTAAAAACTCCGTATTCAACAAGCTGATCTATCTGCTTCAGCTCCTGCTCCCTCAACCTCACGGGAATTACCTTAGTGCTCATTATGTATACTGATACGTATTGGTATATAAACTCTCAATAGTTCAGAAGCTTCTGCCGGAACTTCGAAGTCCAGGGAAATCGAGATGCGACCCTCTTGCGGCATATAGCAATACAGCGCGTATATCCTCAATGCTAATTCTGTAATCCTGAGAAATTTCCTCCGGACTCATTCCAGCGGCCAGTAGCTCCAGCACGAGATCGACTGTTATCCTAGTGCCGCGTATCACCGGCTTACCTGCCATGACCTGCGGATCGATGACTATCCTCTTGAGGAGCTCCTGCATCACCACGCATTTCTTATCGAACATAAAAACATGTCGTTCACCACGGGAGCTTTTGGAGTATGGATGCTCCCTAAAAGAGGTTCCCTGAGATTGGTCCTCATACTTCCCATCGGGAGGATCGGAGACCCCTTCTCTCATGCGAGGTGCCCATGCCCCGAGTCGAGAAGGGTTTATTACTTCCGCTGCGGAAGTAACTTTCGGTGCGAAAGTTGCTGTTCGACCCGAGACCGAAGGTGTCGAGGAGGGACCTGTACGACTTCGATGAGGAACTAGAGGCGTTATCTAAATACTTGAAAGAACTATAACGGTGGTTTCTGGGATAAGGAGGGATGGAAAACCTCTCTTGTGCTCACAGCTTTGAATGAGAGCGATAGGCCTTACGCATTCATAGACCTCAGGGGTTCCGCTCCCTGGAGGGAGCTCTACTCTTTGATCTAGAGGAGCTTAAGCGAGTTCGTCGAGAGGGCCTCTAGATGGGGTAAGGGAGAATTTCTCAAGCTCGTTTCTAGGTTAAGAGAGCTGCCAAGCTTCTCTAAGCTTTTATTATTCTCCTGCTCTGCGCCGAAAAGCGCGATAGGATGATTGGGACCAGTAGAGCACGAGCTGAAAGCCTTTACGCTCACTCGAAACTTATCTTAGAAGGTAGTGCAGTCATTTTCCTCGCCTACCAAGGGGATCCCTCGCTGCATAACTTTCAGCTCTTCGAGAGAGCCTCTAGAGCAGCCTTCAGCAGGACTTCCGCACTTTCCCTAACATATCTCTCGTGAAAGGCTGGGAACCATCCCCTCTCCGTCAGTATATCTGAAATCACCTGAGCTGAAGCAACTTCAACGCCTCTATATTTCGCGACAGCGAAAATTGCGGATGTCTCCATATCCACAGCCAAGACGCCGCTATCCCTGAATCTGCGGAACTTGCCCAAGGTCTCCCTGTAAACGCCGTCAGTGGACCAAACTGGGCCGACGAAGTGCCTTACCCATTCAAGCGCTCAATCAGCGTTTCCCTCAAGAAGACTCCACTTTCACTCCGGGCGGGAGGTAATGATAGGAGGTCCCCTCGTCGCGTACCGCCTCCATCACGACTATTATATCAGCCGGTTTCAGGAATTCCTGCAGGCCTCCGGCCAAGCCGACCTCGATGATCATCTTAGCTCCGCATGCAATTGCTTCCTCGAGTATGGCTGCTGCGGCAGGTGCTCCGATCGGGAAAAGGCCAACTCCTATTTCTACACCGTTGAATCGGCCGGTGCAGGATGGCTTCTCCATACATCCATTCTATGGGTTCGCCCTTGATAAGGCCCTTAGCACATTCAAATAAGCCTCTATCATATGTCAATAGCATCCGGGATCCTCAAGGAGTCTATTGAAACTCCCCTCCTCTCCGCGAAGTAGCGGATGGTATCGGAGGGGCTGAATAAGGGCTCGTCCTCCCTCAATTCCATCGGGAAATTCAGTGATCCCAAAATTTAAATACGTATTAGGGAACCCCCGAAATAAGGCATAGTGGAAGGCAGAAATTTCAGATAATTAGTGAGGCCTCATGTCCTCATACTCCTGCTTCGTTAAGTACTTCCCTCCCACTGTTATGAACCTCCTGGGCTTCACGACTCTATCGTATTTCTTTACGTCCTCGAGCTCTAGGACGAGGAAAGTGACGTCCCTGTAGGGGCCTCCGCTCCTCCTATCCTTGAGGGGCCTCGAGTAACTCCTAGCTT
>NZ_RCOS01000132.1 GCF_003947435.1 Candidatus Methanodesulfokora washburnensis | reverse complement strand
ATTGAGACATTATGCCCAAGGTTTATGAGGTTAAGCTGCCTGATGCTTTCAATCCTCTTTGCATTGAGACAAGACGGTGAAGTTTGTCTGGGCAGTAAAGGATACACCCCTTTCAATCCTCTTTGCATTGAGACCCATAGGCTCAAACACCTTGGAAGTTTATCCGATAACGCCTTTCAATCCTCTTTGCATTGAGACACCCCTAGCCTCCTCTATCCTCCCAACCCTTCTGGCTATCTCTTTCAATCCTCTTTGCATTGAGACAGAAGCTCGCTGAGAAAGGGGTTCCAATAGTAATAGGTGACTTTCAATCCTCTTTGCATTGAGACTAAATGACTTGGAAAAAAGAGGAATGCATGATCTTGCTCTTTCAATCCTCTTTGCATTGAGACTTGCAGATGATCCTTGACCTAGCATACCTGTTTACAACTTTCAATCCTCTTTGCATTGAGACGATATACTGCCCAGAGTAAAGGAACTGGAGGAAATAGTCTTTCAATCCTCTTTGCATTGAGACTGAAGGAAATTGTGAGGACAAGGGTGGCGAGATGAGGCTTTCAATCCTCTTTGCATTGAGACTCTTATGTAACCCGTGTTGATAAAATAATAGACAGATTGCTTTCAATCCTCTTTGCATTGAGACTGCGACTTCGTTCTCTTTCAATAGCTCAAAGTATGCATCTATGAGTTCTAATGCTCTCTCAAAAGAGCACTTTAGATGATATGCGACATATTTTGCAAGCTCTTCTCTGTCTACGATGAATTTTGGAACTACGCCAGAGTTATCGAACCAGAGTCTGCCTTCTAGACTCGGATCCACATCGACAGTCTCTATTTTTCCTCCTTTCGGTATTTCAACAAATATCTTCTTATTCATCAGATCACCCTCTGAGATTAGAGACCGTCCTAAATAAAAACTTTCACTTTAAAAATTCAGAATAGGCTTAACATTATAAAAGTAATGCTCAACAAAAAGAAAAAAGGTTTAGAGGGAGCTGAGGAGCTTTAAAATAGCGTTTTTGAGCGTTTCGGTGTTATATTCCTTCTTCTTCTCTTTAGCCATTTCTACTAGCTCTTCAAGGCTGAATAGGTTATGATCTACCCCAACATCTCTACCATAGGGATTCCTCACATCTTCAGCCGTGTGGACGGAGATTCCGTGCTCTACTGTGGCATATAGTGTCATGCGGTCATGCTTTATCTCAGCTATGTCTAGCAGTCTTTTTACAAGGTCGTAAAGCTCTGAAAACTTCTCCCTTTCGAGCTTAAATCCGTGTACTGTCTCGTATTCATATTTTCCGTTGTAGTCATCGAGCCAGTGTGTTATGTTCAGGTCTATGCTCTCTAGCTTTCCTTTTTCAAGTTCTCCTACTATATTCCTCAACTCCCCCTCTAACTTGTCTAGAGGGATGGAAATCACTTCCTCGCTCATACTCTCACCCCTTTTATTGACCCCATCAGGGGTCATGAAACAGAGCACCTTGTAAATAAAAACTTTTACTAAGAAAAAGGAAACAACAAAAAAAGAAAAGAGAGGGATGTTATTCCTTCTCAAAATAGCTACATGCTGATAAATCGGGATCTGTAAAGTCCTGATGTAGTTTACAGACCCATGCTTGATATTCACCATGAAAAGCTAAGAATTTGCAGTTTTTACATCTCTTATCATCTTTTTCCATCTTATCACCTTAAGCCTCATTTAGCAATGCATAATCGTGATGCTCTGAATTGTCCATGAGATACTTTATTATTTCATTGTAATGACAAAAATATTCGATTATCTTTACAGCTCTAACCCATGGAATATTAAATTTAGTAGCTATATGATCATAGAGCTTTTCCCATTCCCATCCCTCTAAGTCTATTATATCTTTATAGAACACTAACGTAAACTCTTTTTGCTCTCTCATAAAGTATAAGTGAACTATGAGGTTGTTGTCTCTTATAGTGAAACTATAAGACATTTTACATCCGTATCTTTTTGCTATTCTCTCAAATGCGTCTATATCATGCTTATCTATTAGCAATTTTGATGCGTTTATGCTTATTCTGATAACGTTGTTTTCGTCTATGCTAGCGCTCTCTATTTTTGCGGATGACCCATAGACATATCGCTCTATGCTCTCTTTTATGTTCTCTAAAACCCTATTTAGGCTTATATCTATTTGTTCTTTTTGCTCGCTCATATCATCACCCTTTTTGACTATCCCTCATGCTCTGAAAAGAGCATGAGTTCATCATGAAATTAGCCATGAGATAAATAAAAAGTTTTACGTTATAATTTTGAAAATTTATTTAAGCTTTTCTTTTTTCTCTTTTTCTCAAGATACAATTGTATCTTGAGATTTTTAACATTATTGCACTAATGTAAAAAGGGGGATTATAAAAATGAAATTTTAAAAAAATGAATAAATTTCTCCCCCCTCCTCTCCCTCCCCTCCCAAGCCCCCAAAGCAGGACATCCTAAGCCTTATCGGCTGTCCTATTCTATTTCCTTGAATACCACTCTACCAAGCTCATGCGTAGCTAGTATAATCCTAGCTCTAGGTACTAGGTTCTTTATCCTCAACAGTGCCCTCCTATCACTTTCAGGTAAATAGTTGTTGAACTTGCACTCAACAAGCAGTATCTCATCTCCCTTTAAAGCCACTAGATCAGGAAGTTTGGAGGCTGCCGATCTCACAACAAAGTAGCCTTCCCTCTCAAGCTTCTTTTTAACGTAGTTCTCGAAGTTCCTGCCCTTTATCTTACTCATGCTCTCTGAACTTTATGTGTGATATATAGGTTCCTCCATAAAGATAGGTTCCATATGCATCAAGATCTACTGGAACCCATATGAAATCCTCAGACTTCTCAGTATGTGCTCTTGTTGCGGTTACTGTACGGAGCTCTCTCCCGTCTAAAACTCTCTCCTTAAGCCTGAACAGGTCATATCCAAGAAATACCCTGCCCCACTTGAAGTCATACCCCTTGTACAGCTCAGGTATTATGCACTTTACAGGAACACTATCATCGGATGAGTATCCTCCCTCCATGCACCTCCTGTAAGCCTCATACATCCTTGAAAGGAACTCCTTATCGTCAAACGGTCTCTCCGTTATTATCTTGTGCACCTCTTTAAGCTTGTTTATAACATCATCTACTGAGAAAGATGCTGTCGCTATCTTCTCTACCTCAGGACCCCAGTATATAACCGGTCTCTTTCCCTTGTTGTCTATGTAGTAGAACAGGACTCTCACATCCGGATAGTAAACATGAACCTTAAATCCCTCCTTTTCAAGCCTATCGGCTAAATTATACAGAAATGTTCTAAACTCCTCACCAGTGGGTTCCTCTCCCCTCGGTCTTCTCCTCATCTCAGCCTCAAGCTTCATAAGAGCCTCCCTTATCTTGGCATCATAGTCCTCTTTGTACTCCCTTTCAATAATAGATCCCTTCTGAGTTACGACAATTACCCCGCTCTTGCCATCATCTAACAATATGTGGAAAAGCTTGCCATCCTCAAGCTCAACTATAAGATCTGTCATTCACTCACCCTCCCAGCGATATTATCTCTCTCTGTTTATAAACGTGGTATGTATCTTCCCAAGGATCGTACCACCATATTATGTATCCTGCCCTCGCATACTGTTCCAGCTCCTTCTCTATCTCCTCCTCAAGTTTTTTAATCCTATCCTTTATTGATTTCTCATAAACGTCTTTTCTCATAGGCATATTTTTAGGAAACATATCCATGATGCTTAATGTTTGATATGCCTTAGCAACCCAGCTTCCAAGCTTGGTCTTATGAAATCCAATAGCAACTATAGCAAGCTCTCCTAAATTAATCAGCTCTGAGATCCTTTTTATCTCTTCCTCTATCTTATCCGATACATACCGGAACCTAACAACATCATAGCTATTCATTAATACTATACTCAAATCCTTAGTTTTTCTTTTGTATTTTCCTTCCACCTCATCCCATTCAGCTACCTTTGCTCCAAAACCTCCATTCAGTATTCTTCTCAATGTCAGCCTTTCATCAGTACTATATCCTACTATATCACCAGCTATACCAGCTACCCTACTAAGAGCTATCTCAAATCCCTCCGTTACATCCCTGTGCTCTTTCTGAGTTAGAGCTGCGTAATGATGTGCGAACTCATGTAGTACTGTCTCCACTACCCTAGGTCTATTTAAAAATTTTAAAGAACTTCTTTCTATCATTATCGGCTCTCCGGGGTTTGTGGCTCCCGGAGACTTAAGCCCATCTAAAATTTCAAAGGATTCCTCCATTTCCCAACCCAATTCTGCACATACATGCTTCATTGTCTCAACGGCATAACGGAATACACACCTTTCCTCAAGTGTTAGGTCTTCCTCCGATATCTTTCCCTTTTTCCTTACCTCATAAATCCTCTTTGCCTCTGCCCTTGTTAATGCTTCAGCACTGGGAACAAGTTTAAATAGTCCTTGAAGTCTAGGAGCATATTCTATACTTATTACAGTTTTCTCGATAAAGTGTCTTATTGAGTCCACCATCTTTATGGGTCTTAAAGTGTAGGTCAAACCCCTTTCCTCCATATATCTCCTAGCCTCTTCCTTTACATCATCCTCGGCACTATCCCAGTACAGATTAGACTCAAAATATATGTTTACAGAGCCTCTCTCAACATCTATTATCTTATCAAGCATCTTTCTTACAAGCTCCTTCGGGAATATCTGAGGTATCCGGTAGTATATCTCGTTCCCTGTAAGCGATACTCTATCTCTGTGAAGCTCAACCCACCACAGATCATAGCTGAACAGAGAGCTATCACCAGTTAGCTCACTAATTTCGTTTACAAAGATATCCCTTACCCATAGGAGGTTTGGATAGTCTATAACGATGTTTGGCTCCTCAGGAGATTCAACAACTTTTTCACCCACTTTAAATGACTCCTTTGTCCACTTTATATAGTATGGCACATTGTTCTCCTTAAGGAATGTGAACACCAGCCCTCTTGACGGCATTTCAGCACTATACCCATTTATTATGACCTCAGTTCCTTCTATCGGTTTTTTGTGCTTTCCAATTACAACATGCATTATATTGCGTATATTAACAACTTTATAAACATTCATGTTCCTAGTGAAGAAATATGATGGATACCCTTTTGACAGGAAGAACACAGCAGCCATCTTCATTCCCTCTCCGTAGAACCCTCTCTCCCAAGGAAGCTTATCAGTTCCACCTATCAGGAAGTGCTCAGGCTTTATACCCGGTCCATAATCCACTATGTGGGTTCCAAGCTCATCAACATAGAACTTTATAGGATACTCCATTTTCTCATAAAAACTCTTCCTCTCCTCAGGTGTTACAACCCTATCAATAGCATCAAGTGCGTTCTGTATGTACTCCCTGATAGCAAGCCAGTCGTTCCATATCCTAGCAGCCTTCATCTCCATGTTGCTTGAGAAGAATATATCCCACCTGTCTATGAAGTCCCTAAGCTCAAATGGATCTTCCACGTATATATTATAGTTCTCTGGGAAGGATGTCTTTTCATTCATTAGAAGACCCATATTCATAGACTTATATGTATTTATATCTATACCATACTCTTTCAATATAGCATCAACAGATATGGAGTAAGCATAATTTGGATCTGATTCTTCTAGCCTAAAAAACACTCCAGACTTTATAAGCTTATCAACTAAATCTAGAAGCTCCCTCTTCTTTCTTACAAACTCCCACTCCTCCTTCCCCCTTGTAAACAGGTATGCTAGGTCAAGGATCATCTGCAAATCAGTGAGATCAGCCTTCTCTGCCACTTCTCTGCTGTTTGTGTAATCGCACCTAACCCCAACATCCACCTTCTCCTCGCTCTTTCCCGTTACCGATCCGACACATACCGGTATATTCCTCCTCACCGATGTGCTAAGATCAGCAGGTATAAGCTCCACAATGCCATCAGGTCTTGTGCAGTATATCCCAACCTGTTCAGATCCTTCTGGACACTTTGGATATCCATCACCAGATAAAAAGTTCACGGTATCATCTGCTTTGCACAGAGCATAGCATCTCCTGATTCCATCTACCTTTGAGTCTATGGCTCTTGTGGCAAAGGACTCAAACTGTTCATGAAGTGCCTTCCTGAGCACTTCCTTCAACTTCCTTCACCTCTAATCTAAGCATGTTCACGAAGTCCAGAACAGCCTTCATCTTCTCTGAATCTATATCGACGCACTTTTTCTCAGTGTCCGCTACTAGGCACATCTGTTTTTCGGAGAGCTCAAGCTTTCTCCCATCAGGCAGCTTAACCTCATAAACCTTGGGCATAATCTATATAGGAAGTGGAGAATATAACTTTTTCATGTTTTTGTTTTCTTCACTTAGTCAAGCATCTTATTATGAAGTTGATAAGAGCATCCTCCCATGTATCCCACAGGTTCACCAGATGCTCCTGAAAGTAATAGAAGTCATCCTTTCCTGATAGATTGTATATTTCATGTGCTTGTTCATGTGCCTTATCATACTTCCTTATCACTTCTGGTAAATGAACGTAGATTATCTCCTTGAGCTTATCTTTATCCGTCTCGCATTTGCATGCTGCTGTGAGCACCTCGTTCATGTGCCTGATCATATCCTCGTAGTTATCCAGATATCCTGCGGGCTTTACCTTCTTTCCATAAGTTCGGATTCTCTCGTATTCTGCATGTTTTAATATCTGCGTTGCCTCCTCATCAGGTTTAAATACCTCCGGTACTGTTGCACACTCATCTCCTTTAAGTGTCCCAAGCTTCTCAAGCACCTTCACATATGCTGGCATATTAGATTATGGGATTCCTGAAATATAACTTTTTCATGTTTTTGTTTCTGTTTCCTCCTCAGGTACCCACTTACAACCGCACCTCTCAGAAAGCTTCTTTCCTATATCGGAATTAATTTTATTTATAAATCTATACATTTGATCTACTGAAGGATAGTACTCCTCGTCAGCTATTTCACCTCTCTCCTTTGCATGTCTAGCCTCCTCATCAATAAGTGCTACTTCTCCATATACACAACTTAGACCATCGAGCAAACTTTTTATATCACATATGCGTGTTGCTTGTTCAACAACTCCCAGACACTGTTTTATAATGTTTAACCTTCTACCCAGATAAGGAAGCTTTTTAACTATCACAGGAGGGATCATTTCTTCCTCTACTTCCGTCATATAATCACCTACTAAATTAGTAGAGGGTAGAATATAATCATTTTCACATTTTTGTTTCCATACTGTGTTTAAATATTTCCCTCCTCTACTACTCATGATGAGCGAGACCAGAATAAAGGCACTTGAGAAGAGAGTGGACAAACTGGAAAAAATGGTTGATAAGATAGAGAAGACACTTGAGGAAGCTGTTATAACTCCTCCAGCCAACATAGTTTACAGGGAGGATGACTATGTCATAGTGAAAAGCACCGATCTGTTCGGAGGCTACATAGTAGTTACCCCTGAGGGAAAGCAGTATCCCTATGCTGATCTAAAGAGAGCCATGCAAGTGCTCAAAATGCTAAAGTCTAAGTAGAATCCTCAGTTTCCACAACCCTCTTGAAGTACTCCCTAACCTTTGGTATCATGAAGACATAACCTACCTTGCCCTCGTACTCAGCTGGCTTGCATTCCACCTCAAGATCCATCATCTCCTTTAGTTTCTTCTTTAGATAGCTCGCTGTTTTTCTATTCATGTCAGGAATGAATACATCGTAGCCTTCGGTCAGCAGGTAGATTATCTCGTCATACGGTATCCTCTTTCTGGTTAAGATCCTTATATAGTCCTTAACAGGAACCGGCTTGTACATACAGACCACCAGACTTCCAGACATATATCCTTAGCTTTATATAAAACTTATCTCCTGCATGTCATATGGCAGACCCTAAAAAGAAAGTAGTTACCGTATCAGGTCTTGGTGAGACTAGGGGTAGGGTAGCCCATGCTGCCATATACGGATACAGAGTAAGGCTGTACGCAAAGCCATCTCTCGGAAAGGCAGTGCTCAGGAAGTCAGGTGTACACAGAAGGAGCGAGAAAGTGCTTAGAATAAACGAGAAGGTTGCTGCATACAAGCCAGCATCCAAATGTGCAGGCAAGCCTTGGGACGAGTTTGTCAAGTGCCTCAGAAAGGAGATGAAAGCAGCAGTTGGAGCAGGAGCCTAAGGGCTACCTACCCTTCCTTTCTATCTTTTTTTAGATCGCAGTAAACGGCTATATTATCTCCCTCTTGTTTTACCTCGCACTTTCTCAGTTCACCCTTTATCACAGCGAATAGCTCAGGAACAGCCTTAATGCCAAGCTTATCAGCAAGCTCAGCTCCTTTTCCTTCACTTGCATCCACAACCTCTATTATGCCCTGTTCTATCTCCTCCTTGAATATCTCCTTCATTGTGGCACAGTGAGGGCATCCCGGAGTTGTGAACAGGATGAACTTCTCAGGTTTCTCCTCTTCCTCCGTCATTTAACCACCTCCAGAAAGCAGTAAACAACATCGGTGTCTGGACGCCAGTAGAATCCCTTAAGACGCATATCAAGTTCTTTAGCTATTACTTCTACCTGCCTCAAATCCACAGATGAAAAAGTAGGTGAGTAGAATGCAAATTCAAGCTCATTCCCAAACCAGCTGTATTTGTAGTCTACGTAGCCAATTCTCTTTTTAAATAACCTCCTAAATTCCTCAGCCACACTCTGCTTATCTATTTCCTCCATTACTGACCACCTTCTCAATCCATTTCACAACACTATGAATCACCAGCACAAGCACGCCTATGATGAAGAACTCTATGCCCTCCAGCATAAATATTAATTCTGTGATCCTGCCCTCGGTCATAAAAGCATATCCGGATATGCAGAACAGAGCAAAACCGCCTATAACACATGCTATACCGCAGAGAAATAGTATATTCAGCACATCATCTGCTTCATCCTTCATTAAACCACCTTGAAGAATGCACCCTCCTTCTTTATAAACCCTGCTATCTCAAGCTCACGCACTATCTGCCTAGCCCTCTCCCTACCGACAGGAACTACCTCCATCACTATGTCTATAAGATCCTTCCTTGTTTTGCCATCCCCCACTCTATCCAGTATCTTTTTTATATCATCCTTGGTTACGGGCATAATACCACCTGATAATTTTTGTTTTCTTCATATTTAAGCTTTAGTTCTCACTTCCACAACCCACACATATTTAGGATCTTCCCCAATTATCCTTCTGTAATCTAGAACCCATTTTAAAGGACTGTCATACCCAGATAAAAAGTAGAACGAAGCTATTGCCCTAGAAGATAACTTTTCAAAGTGATGAACGTAACCAACATACCTAGATCCATCAACTGCTATATCCACCTTTTTTGATGGTGGAGGTGAGTCCGATAGTATAGCTATATAGCTCCTTATCTTAGGGGGTACAAGTATCCTGCTCTCCCTCATCTAATTTTCTTTATCAGGAACCAAGCTATAAATACTGCTATCACTATTCCCGCTATCTTCCATAATATGTCCCAGCTGAAGGATGGAAAAGGTATGGATGGAACAGGAGCATATGTAACGGCAAAGGATCTTGTAGTCTCAGCAGGATTGCAGAACCAATCGCCTTCATACCTGAACTTTATGTTGTGGAATCCCGGATTCAATGAGCCATCCACCATCACCTCAAAGTACCCATTTGCATCAGTCATCACCTTATCGTAGTAGGAGCCGTCTATATACACATTTATAACAGCTGACTGCATAGGGGACTCTACCAGAGGAAATCCAGCCGGATGGTACATCAGCTTGCCTGAGAACTTACCCTTTGTACCAACCTGTATGTAGGCAGGACCTGTCAGATCCTTGAAGTATGTCGGATTTATGCCAAGCTCCCCCATCATCTCCTCCTCAGCTCCCACAGATACAGAGCAGAAGCTGTACCAAGTGCAGCTGCTACTGCATACAGCAGTGATTTGGTAAGATCCTTGCTCTCAGCTAAACCCACAAAGAAAGCAGCTCCTGCATTTGCAATCGCAACAGGAGCAATAGTCCTTATATCCATTATATCATCCCCCTAGTAACAGCCTTTCTTCCCAGTTCTTCAACCTTCCTTCCTGCTTTCTCAAACCATCCCTTCTTGTATGCATAGTATCCTCCAAGACCTACAACAGCCAGCCCAGCTATTATAAGGGCTGTGTTTGTTACTTGCTCCGCTGTCGGGAGCAAAGGCGGATATGAAGGTGTAGGAGCTGGTGTGGGAGTTGGTGTTGGGGTTGGATACGTTGGTGGTTGAGGAGGTGTATATACCTGAACATCCTGCTGATATACTGCCCGATCAAAAGGCCAGCCGTATGTCCATGAACCCGGAAACTCAATCTTTATGGTATGAATTCCCGGTTGAAGCTTGCTTCCATCTATTAGAAAGCTGAAGCTACCATCTCCAGCAGTATATGCTGTAGCAACTCTGCTCCCATCTATGTAAAGCCTTATCTCACAGCCGGGAAGAGGTCCATACTGAAATGGAGGTTTTCCGTATAGAGATCCGCTTATGCTTTTTACCTCATTGGTTGCTATTCTAGTAGGTACACTCAAATCCTTAAACTCAGCTGGAAATCCCGGTTCCAAACTAGCCTGCATATGAAGATGAGATGCTACTGAGATATAATCTTTTCATGTTTTTGTTTTTATTCCTGTCTTAATTTACATCCGCACTTTTCAGACAATATATTGGCTATCTCAGAATATGCTTTTCCTACATCCTCTCTGACTTTTTCCTTGGCGGAGAGCCATTCATCTTTTGTTATTCTTCCTTCACCTCGTTAATAAACGTTCCCAGAGGACACCTTATCTGAGTCTCCTTTGGGGATTCAAGCTTTACCTTTCCCGCTATAAGCTTTGCTAGATGGGACTCAGGATCTATAGCTGCACTTAGTGATGATACTGGCACGAGGTAGAGGAAGTACTGAGCACATATCTTTATGTTGGCCTGATCCCAAGCTACCTCGAACTTCCATCCCTCTGGGAACGGCACTGGTGTTGCAGGCCTGAACTGCTCCTGATAAAACCCACCCGGTGAGATAAGGAATGTTAGAAGATACCAAAGTGTTCCTGATGGATTCTCTATCTCAAGTGTTGGATTTGATAGTGCTCCTGTCGATGATACCTGAGCTGCCAGATAGCCTGACACAAGATAGGCAACATATCCTGTTGGAACTGTGTATATGACCCGATAGCCTGCACCTGTTGTTGTTGTAACATACTTTGCATCGACAAGCTGACCTGATTTCACAAGCTGATCGACAAGATCCGTCCTGTGGAAATAGCCTCCCTGTCCAACTATGTTCACATTAATGCTCTGAGCTGCTATGTTCACGGCTACATTACCTGCTGATTGAGCTGCTATGTCAACCTTTAGATTCCCAACACTCTGGCTTTTTATATCAACCCCTAGATTCCCCACTGATTGAGACTTGATGTCGACAGCCAGAGTGGCTAGGCTCTGAGCTGAGATGTCGATCTTCAAAGGAATGGGATTCCCTGATGCATCAACTGCATTTGTTATCTTCACATCAATTGATTGACCCGATATGTTCACATTGGCAGTTCCACTTACAGCTACGCTCAGCGTTACCTCTGATGCTATTATGCTGACCTGAGCTGCAAAATCAGGTACCTCGTATGCCAAACTTGCTCACCAGCTTTATCAGGAAGTTGGCAGCTTTATTAATCAAGCTGTAGTTAGGCATCTCCTCAGCGTATCCTGTTGTCAGATAAATGTAGAACGTATGATTATACTTTGTCGCATTGCTGTATGCCTTTATCCTAAGCTTATTCTGTCTCTTATCAGGAAATACGAAGTCCACTGGCACGGTCAATGTCTGTCCATCACCTTTTATGTAAGTATTATCCTTTTTTGGAGCTATCCACTCCGATCCATATAGAGATGCAATACCACATCTGCACTGATGGCCTGAAGGTATTAACATCTTAAGCTCCTTTATCACGTTTCCCTCAAACTCGAACTCAAAATCCTTCTTCTCTCCTGGAGATAATTCAACATCTATCGTGTAGAAGGGCATATAACCACCTCATTGCACAATATGGATTGTAGAAGGGCATATAACCACCTCATTGCACAATATGGATTGTAGTGCGACACCTCTAAGCTTTTCCATATGCATCCACTGTCACTGTTACACTTGTTGATGGTAGGTTTGTTTTTCCATATATATTTAGCCTAACAATATCTTTGCCCTGTGTTATTAATGACATTATATCATCATCCGTGAGCCATAATGACCCCACTGCTGTAGCTGACTTCTCAACATATGCTGTTGTTCCATCCCTATAGACAGCTTCAACCTTCACTGTCACGGTTTCTCCTGTGCCAAATGTCCCTCCCCAAGTTATTTTTACTCTGGGATAAGATATTATTCCACTAAGACTTGTGATAGATGTTGCCGAACCATAGCTACCACTAGTACCAATTGACACGCCTAAGCCTGTAGATTTAAAGTTCTCGGTACTATAACCAACAACATTTTTTATCACAATACCACCAGCGGGGGCACCCGGAGCACTAAAGGGATCAGTAGCACTTATTTTACCGCCTATGATTAATCCTTCAGTTGCCTTGTCTGCAGGGTCAAATGAAATGCCGTGGGCAACATTGCTAATTATGAGGTTCAAAAACTGAAAAAGGGTACTGTTTTTTTTGCCTGATGACCAGATTCCATACGAGTCCGGAGTGCCAGTACCATATATTTTTATGTTATGAAAAGTTACTCCTATATAAATACCTCCTATTCCTGTTCTGTAGCCCTTTATTGTAACATTAGAAATTACTGTTCTTGCCTCTATGTCTTGATTCTCATAATCTATTCCCATTGGTATACCAGTGGTCGCCTGTTTCCCATCAGAATCTATCAACCCGTTTGTAATGTAGGCGTCGTAACCACCAAAACCACCACCTGCACCGACATTGCCTATTGACCTAAACCCAAAGATGTCCACACCAAAACAGTTCTGTAAATGAAAGCCAAAACTTCCCGATGGACCGCCCGGAGCTCCACCTGTTGCAGGGTCTCCGTTGTATAGGGAATCAACATTTACCATTTTCAACCCTTTGATGTTGTGCAGCCAGTACCCTGAGTTTTTGCAGTTCTGTACAGTCGTATTTACAAATATTATGTCCTCGTAGTAAACAGTTGTATCTGATGGGTCTCTAGTAAGAGCTTCAAAGAAGAAACCACTAGTATTGGCTAAATCTGTTTGGTTATCCCTATTTCCGTCTATTATGCCGCCTATTATTTCAACATGGCTCGTACTGTTTGGTACGCCAACGATAACGTGCTTGTTTACTCCATTCCCAAGGATTAATTTGGCGTCAGATAAGTCTAGCACTAAATATGGAACTAGGTTAAGCGATGTTGAGAGCGTGAATTCTCCCTTTATGACAACCTTCTCTTTCCATGTTCTGTTTGGAGTTAAAGCATTTATCGCATTCTGTATCACCGTGCTTGCATCATCACCGAAGAAATCTATCTTTCCTGTTTTTCCGTTCTTTGCATAGACTATCCCATGCTCATCCTTGAAAATGATGTAGGAAGCAGGAAGATTCCCAGTTGCTGGGATAAGCTTATCCTGAAAGGGAAGGTAGATAGATCCATCTACAACTGGATAAAGGCCCTTGCTCTTATCAAACTTATCAACAAGCCTGATATACTCGTTTTCAGGCTGGCTCATTCCTCCACCTCAAATATAAGGTGGAGATTCCTAGCTGTAGTTGTGTTTGCATTTGTAACAACAGCCTCAACATACTCCCCTGATGCAACATCGATATCACAATCCAAAGAAAGAGGAAGGTTCATTGCTATAAGTTTATTTTCTCTAGGAAACACCTGCTCAGCTCCCAGCTTAAGGTAGAAGGTCAGCTCATTGAAAGTTGATGTGTCAGATATGTAGGTTATCCTCTTTATTTTCCCCTTCTGCCCTGGAGCTGGAGTGTAGGTTTTTGATGTAGATGTGGTACCTGCAGCTACATTTATCGTATAAGCATGAACATTCACCAAGTTAAATCACCCTTAGAATTTGAATATCAGCCTAAGATCACAATCTCCACCAACAGATCCTGCAGCACCTGCTGTTGTCACGTTAAACCTTGCTCTAACCTCATGTCCTGCTATTAAGCTACCTATTATGTTTGATGTCCTTGACCTGTAGCTTGTAGCTGATAGAGTGATCGATGCTATCACAGCTCCTGATGTAGCATCATACAGCTCTATCGCAACAGTTCCACCTGTTAATTGAAGAAGTGATGCCTCAAAGTATGCTTCCCTGCAGTTCGCTATGAATGAAGGAATAACATAGTTTCCTGTCTCAGCCTTAACTCCTGTTGAATCAGTTGCCAATCCCTTTGGGAAATAGCCAAGAAATGGTGAAATCTCTAGAAGTATGTCCTCCTGAAGTAGCTCCTTTAACTGAGTTAACTCTTTAGTCCTACCCTCTTTGGTGTAGGTCAGAAGGAAGCTCATGTTAACACCAGTATCAGCTCAACATCAATTGCTGATGCTGTGGTGTTCTCAATTGATATGTCAGCCACTGTCCCCTTCTCCACATGCCTCTTTA
>NZ_RCOS01000120.1 GCF_003947435.1 Candidatus Methanodesulfokora washburnensis | reverse complement strand
ATAGAGAAGATGGCCGAAAAAGTGAGATGTTTGGGGGAGATAGGCTTGGACAAAAGAAGGCCGAACTACAGGAAGCAGCTCGAGTTCTTCAGATATATGCTCTCGATAGCTAGAGATCTTGATCTATCGGTAAATTTACACTCCCTTGACTCCTGGAATGAGGTTCTAGATCTACTTGACAGGTATGAAATAGAGAGGGCGAACTTCCACTGGTACACGGGCCCCATAGACCTGCTTGAGAAGATAGAGGAGAGAGGCTATTTTATATCAATAAATCCATCTGTCTCAATGCAGAGGAGACACATGGAGGTATTGAGGGCTGCCCCTGTTGAGATCCTTTTGACGGAGAGTGATGCCCCCTATGTGTACAGGGGAATGGAGCTGAGGCCTGAGATGGTGAAGGAGGTTGTGGGGATAATAGCGAGGGAGAAATCGATCAAATATGAGGAGGCGGAAAGCATAATACATGAGAATGCAGTGAAATTTATCGGAGGTTGAGCGATTCTCTTGCTCGGGCTTCACAGTTTTGCCTTTGCTGTTTTCCATGGGCTGAGTCTTTCAGAACTTCGATCTTGGTGTAGTAGAATCTTGAGATCTGCTTAAATGTTAATCTAGATATAATCAGCCGTCAGAGCGAACACGATAATCTACTTCTATTCCAGGTCTCCTTCTAAATTTATCGTTTTCCCTCGTCAATTTTAGCGGGAAGATCATGTGGCACTCGATCTCCTTCTATCAGGATTTATTTTGGATTAAGCGGTATGAGAACTTGAAATCATGTAGCAATCTGAATTAGAACTAGCAACAAGGCTAGTTTTAAACTTTGGAAAAAAAAGTTTATATTAGACCCCTCTTTTGACATAGCCTTATGGACAGGAGGTTATTCATCCCGATATTGATCCTCCTTCTTGTCTTTCCAGTCATTCCTGCGTCTGCAGAGGAAACGGAGTATGAGTGGAAGGTGATTCTGTGAGGGGCAAGCAGATTTTCAGTCTCATCAAAGGCTGAAATACTGGCAAACAGGACAGTTCTTTTAAGCCCGCATGGTTTCCTCAAATATGAGATAGAGCTTCCCTTTGAGCTCCCCAAGGGAAGCTACATAATGCTGATGGCTAATGTGAGCAGCGACTCAAGCAATCTGTCTGTTATACAGGTAAAAGCGCATGTAAATGGAAATGGTGCTCAGTTCTACAATCTGACAGTGCTGCACAGGGTCTTCTTCAACCAGTTCATCTACTTCGGGGAGGTGAAGGGGAAGAAGCTCTTTATATGGATATTTCACCACAAATCTGTTATTGGAAACGCAAGCCTTCTCCTGAGCAGCCTCAGGATAGAGCTGTTCATCCCAACTGCGAAGAAAACTGTGAAAAAGGGGAACTCAACAGATCCATTCATATGGGGCATAACTGTCCATGATCCGGATCTATCGAAGTTCTATCCCTTGGGCTACGTGGGGCCCAGCGAATGGGATGGATCAGCTGCGTCAAAAATTGCAAGTGCAGGGATAAAGATGGTCAGGTTTATGGTTTTCTGGGGAGATATAGAGAGGGAGTGGGGCAAATATCCGGATTGGAATGCTCCTTGGGGCTCATATCCATGGGCTTTTTACGATAAGGCAATTGAGGATATGGTGAAGAACAACCTGACCCCGCTGCTGATAGTCGGAGCTGGATATGCATGGATGGTCCCGTGGATAGATGGAAAGCCAATTGCACCCCACTATGGCGAGGGGGATGTAGGGCAGTATATCGGTGTTCTTCCTGACGAGTATATAAAGCATGTGACGGAGGCCGCCAGGAGAATTGTTTGGAGGTACACTTACTTCATGCCTACTCAAGTAAGATACCCAAATGGGACTCCTGCAAGAGTTCTAAACTATGAGCCTGAGATAGAGGTTGATGCATGGCCCGCTCACGTAATATTTCTCAACTTCAGGCCACAGAGCTATTACTGGCTTTATCCTGATGAGAATAATTTCAGATATAACCTCCTCAGAAACCTGAGCACCGCTATAAAAAGCCCTGGAGTCCTCATAAACACGGGAAGAGAGGAGGTTTTGGTGATAGATGCAGTTTCCCCTCCGGCTACTGGGATTTTTGGAAAGGTGATAGAAACTCATCAGGAGCCTGGATGGGGGAGGGCTTGGGTTTGGACCTTTTACAATCCATCCATCACAAGCTACTATTTCACCTTGACCACGCCAAATCCAGATCCAAGCGCGGGGGATAAGCTGGATCTGAGATACTTTAACCCCTATGGAAGGGGATCCTACGTGATATACGACATGGGGAGGAACGTATCAGGGATACGGGTCTATCCCACTCAGGATCATCTGGGTCGTGATATTCGCACCGGACAGCCCAACTATGACAGGAAAAACTTTTACGATGTCGAATATCATGAGTACGATGTCTACGTCAGCAGCTCCTCAGATGGCCCTTGGATCAAGCTCAACAGATCAACTATGTGGCTGGAGGGCTATGCAGAGTATCCGGCAATAGCTGATGATGGGGTCAAAGATTATTTCTCCCCAACTCCCTTCCGATATGTGAAGATAACTCCATTTTTGGATATAGACTGCGAGGTAGATGCAGTTGAAATCTTGGAAGCACCATCAATAGCACCAACAGCCACAAAGGTATACTTCGACTTCTCTATAGATGGCTGGTACCTTAGCCTCAACGTCATCCCCACTATAGCCTTAGATCTTAAGGGAAAGGGATTGGTGGACTACATGGCTGTTAACTCGTACATGCCGGGATGGATTCTCGCGCCTTCAGCTAACCAAATAGATGGTTTATACGCTTCCGCAATAGTAGAAATCACAGCATTAAGAGCAGCTTCCTCCGCAGGTGAGATATATGGTGCCACCTCTACTCCAACAATAATAGGGGAGACTGGATGGGCGACTACTTATGGATTTGGATTATTCGGGGAGTATTACCAGGAATTATTCATAGAAAGGGTGGTATTCTACTCCTTGCGGGGAAACTCAGCAACAGGAGGGAAAGCTCCGTTTGGTTTAATAATACATAGATACAAGGATCTGGATATTTCTAAACCTCATCCGTTCGTATGTTCCTTCTATCATATAGAGTATACATTTGGTTTATTAAGAAAGGATGGCACTGAGAAATTGGGGTGGTACGCATATCAGAGAGCAATAAGGAGCTAGAAACAGATCTTTATTCGAAGATCTCGAAAGAGATGGAAGCACACCCATATCTCACAATCTCTAAAATTCTTTATATTCCATCTGCTATTGCTCTGCTATTATTTTCCATAAGTGGCTGCAGTAGATTCATTTCTTTATCTGGATTTGCTCTGCTTCTCATTTCTCCTGAGCTTTTCCCACATATTCCTGAGTTCCTTTTCCTGCCCTTAGCACCAATCACCCTCTTCTCAGCTCTTCTCTATGCACTGGATCTAATAAGAGTGTCCAGTGGAAACACAAGGAGGTACATCGGATCAATTCTGTTAATCACAGCATCCATCCTAGTTCTCCTTTATATTTCCCTTAAACCTTACCCATTTATTTCCTCGATCCTATTCTTAATCACCCTTTTCTCAGCCCTTTTCTATGCACTGGATCTAATTAGCGTGCCCAATAGAAGGGCAAGGAAGTACATAATATTAATTCTGTTAATCACAGCGCTTGCTCCTCCAATACTCAGCTCTGCTCTCCCCCCGTTGCTATGTGGCATCTATCCCTGCACGCCAATTTTCCCAGTTGGCTCTTTTTCACCCGCATCGCGCCTATATATAGCCCTTGCCCTCTTTTTCCTCTACATGTCCTTTTCCTTCTTTGCTTTGAGGCTTCTCTTGGATATGCCTGAGAAGATAGGGCCAGCAGAGGTAGTAGTAGCAACGCTGATTCCACCAACGGCGTGGCTTCTGTCCTTCTCAGATTTTTCCCTGTTTTTCCTCGGGATAATACCCTGCTCTGCAGTTGTATATGCACCTCTCTGCAAGATGAGGGAGCCAATGAGCACCATCAAGAGGATCTTAATCTGCTGCCAGTTAGTGTCGTTTGTATTCGTGTGGTTCACATTGCCAAGGCTGAGATGATAACACGGTTATGTTGCAAAATGCTTTTTTACATTAAGACCTTTCCGAATGCCGCTAAAACAACTCCATCCGAAATTTTTTAAATTTCCAATCCCCAACCTCTTATGGAAGAGGAGATGATAGAAGGCTTGGGATGGCTGAGGGAAGCCGCTTTTCTTGCCTTCCTTGCAGTCATATTGTCCTACCTCCTCCCTTCTGTGTTCCTCTCTCCCTACCGCTCTTTAGAACAGCTTCCAAGACCTCCCTTCATTGATATCGTCATGATAATAATCGGCCTTATTTTGGCGATTGCATCGTGGATATTCGAGATTCTCGGATGGTCTAGCATGTGCAGGGCAGGGATGAGGAAGTTCTACTGTTTCACCAAGTACATGGTGCTGCTTGGCCCGATAATGGGATTCTTGTTTGCGATTGTTGGAGTGTTCCAAACAGCTTTGACCGGAAAAATTTCGTTTTTTCTCCTTGGTCCGCTGGTCATAGTTGCTGTGGCTGTGATAGCCGGGGTTGCCTCCCTAGATGTCGGGCTCCTGACGAACACGAGGATATTAACTGTGGGGGCCCTTTTATACCTGATCTCCGTTGTCCTCCAAGCACCAGCGCTCCTGCAATCCCCTGAATTTATGAGCTTTGGCCTAGCCGCAGGCATATTATCGATCCCAGCCCTTCTCCTCATGGCGATAGGATTTCACCTAGCTAGGAGGGCTGTCCCCCATGGAAGAGAGGAAGCTGTTACTGCTTAGCTCTGTCCTGATTGCAATAATAGTCCTTGTCGCAATTGGATCCGCCCTTTCACTGAAGCCCGCTCCATCAACAGGATATGTGGCTCTCATCAAGCTGGAAGGGGTGCTTGCATACAGGACATCCCAGATCACAATATTCGGCATGCCAACAGATGCGGAGGATCTCCTCAAACTCCTGCATAAGGCTGAGAGCGATCCAAATGCAAAGGCTGTTGTCCTATTTGTGGACAGCCCAGGGGGTGAGGCAACTGCATCCGAGGCATTGTACCTGAAGATAAGGAAGCTTGCTGCCTCAAAGCCAGTTGTGGCGTTTGTGAGGGGATATGGGACATCCGGAGCCTACATGGCAATTCTTCCGAGCAGGAGGATAATCGCCGCAAACAGCAGCATCGTTGGCTCGGTCGGAGTTTATGTTTCGGTGATCACATACAAGGGCCTTCTTGAGAAGCTGGGGATCAAGGCCTATGTGTACAAATCGGGGGAGCTTAAGGACATAGGATCCCCCTTTAGGGAGCCGACAGAGGAGGACAAGAGGG
>NZ_RCOS01000159.1 GCF_003947435.1 Candidatus Methanodesulfokora washburnensis | reverse complement strand
ATATATGATCTCTTTTCTCAATCCCTCAATCCTATATTCGAGCTCAGGATCTCCTGGAATCCTAAGTATCCTAGTCTCCCTCGAATTTCTGAGGATTTTAAGGAAATCCTCCGCTGGGATATATATCCTCCTGAAGATCACATCCCCATAGTTATAGTTTCTCTCCTCCCCTTTCTCCTCATCCTTCTTGTGAGGAATAACTTTGATCGCCACTCCAATCCATATGCTCTCTCCTTTCTCATTCCTTCCCCTTACTGATGCACACCTTATCTCAACAAATCCGTACTGATCTTTCCTTTTCTCAAAATCCTTAAGCATTTGGTCATATTCATCCATTGCCTCAACCATAGAGGAGGTCACCTTATGTATTTCCTGACAAAGATAGTTATAAATAAGGTTTATGTAAATGCTAAATATACATAGATATGCTAAAGAGAAAAAGGGCGTTAGAGTGCCAAGAAAAAGTTTTACCATAATAGATGAGGTTCATAACTGGGGAGATTGATCTCAGCTACATGATAGAAGGTCTTTAAAATTTTCAGGAAGAAAAAGCTAATCAAAAGGATACCTCATGTTACCGCTGGGTATCGATATCTATCATTGATATCGATAATCGATATTAATAGGAAGCACTATTGTTTATATTAATTACTATAAACTTACGTATCTATAAAAAAGGATTATTTAGAACTTCCTCGGTAGCTGTAGTGCTCTTCTGGTTTCTTATGTTCCAATCCGCTTATTTTGACATCCTTTGGTTTCCTAAATTCCTTAAACAGGTCAACCTCCTCCTCAATCTTCTTCCGCAATTTTATGTCGTATCCAAAAAGGATAGCATGTATAACAAAAAATGTAGGAACTCCCAGAATGATCATTGTACCTATGGGCAGATGGAACGCTGAATAAAGAGCAAGAAAAATAGAAAGACTTAAGCTACTCCCTGTGCAGATAACCAAGAGCCAAGTAAACGATGGATGAGCTCTAATAGAGGAAGGTGGGGATAAGGATCCATATACCTCATCTATCATGGCCCAATCAGGAATTCCGCCCCTCTTGGGTAGTGGTATCATTAAAAATCTCGCATACTTCTTATTGAGTTTTTCATAACGATCGCATAAATCTTTTCTACTGTCATCAGACATATTTCTGGCCATTTTCAGTTTTTCCGAGATCCACTCCAATACAGCCATATCATAAGCATATGCTGCATCCCATCTGAGGAAGATGTGGTAAAGTGTACTGGATAAAAATGCTAGAAAACCAAGGATTATGGTCAGTGGAAGAGAAAGGATGGTAGGCTCGATTTTCCCATATCCATAAGCAACTATCATTGCACTTCCTGTAATAAAGGCCGTAAGAACCATTATATATACCTGAAGGAGACGGATTCTCCCGTTCTCGGTGGACTCGATAAATCTCACAGTCTGGGCATATACCATGCGCAGGGATTCCTCGGTCGGTTCCTCCCTCTTCGGTGTAGCTTTCTCTTTACTTGACATTGGTATAAATCACCTTTACACTAGAGTTTTTGTGATTAATATAAACTTTTGCGTGCACATGAATCCTGCAAAAAGTATACTGAGAAGGATAAAGAAGAGTTGACTGAGGATAAAAAGCGGATACTGGAGGCCATAAATAAACGGATTGATGAGATAGAAAAGCTGGCCAGCAAACCATCCCACAAGGCTCGATGCTTGGAAGAGATTCTTCACCAGTATCTTTCCATGTGCGATATCGACGAAATTAAGCCTGTGATAATATTCACAAGAAGAAGGGTTCTTGCCAGAGAAATAGAGGAGAATCTGAGAAATAAGGACTGAAAAAGGAACGATAAGGGTGAAGAGGAGGATAGGAGAGAATCTGGCTTGGGACTTGGAATACGGGGGAGATGCAACTGGATCCGGTGACATAAAGAAGAACGAGGATGGAGAACACTGGGTAAGTTTCACGGTCCAGAAGGGGGATGAGGTAATTATATTGGTGGAAGAAGCCAAGAGCCTGGAAGATGCCATTGACAAGATAAGGGAGGTTGCAGAGGAGTAATTTCCGCTTTTAATTTTCGATAAAGAATCTTTATATTTTTCATATGAATTTTGCGTACGCAAAAATTATTAGAAAGGTGTATCCCAAAAGTCTTAAGGGATGGATATGGTTGGGCATCAATATGATCCTCTTATCGGAATATGGGTTAAGTCAAAACCCAGCCACATACAAACATTTATCCGAAACTGGGAAGACACACACGAAGCGCAGGCGTTTTTAGTATATGACCTGCCTCCCATGCTACCTCAGGGCGGTCTGATATTTCTCCACGCGATAAAGGAGAATAAGCTTTCGGCTTATGCAAAGTACGTTGGGTGTGAATATATCAAAGGCTGGTCCTCTGATTATAATCTGCGGGAGCAGGAAAGGAATAGAATATGGCGAACCTATGGTAATGACAAAAAGAGGTTGCACACTCATAAAGAGGAGGAATTTAAGAAATTTTGGGAAGATCAAAAAGGAGTCAGGGGTCTATTCTTAATGGAGGAGGTATGCGAAGTGCCTAAGAAAGTATCATGGGACGAAGAAAAGAGGATCTTAAAGATTTACAGGCCAATTGGATTTAGTTATAAGTATTTGACAGCTACACAGGTTCGCGAATTTTTAGAGTTGATAGGAATTAACATGGAGATAGAAGTTAAAGGAATTGAATCGCCAATTGTTAGGTGGCATTTTAAATAAAGTGTGCTACTTGTCAGTCATCTCATCCACATAAATTGTAAAGCTTTTAGTAACAACCAAGAGGAGGATATTTATAGTGCTTTGATGACTTACAGAAATATGTCTCCACAATTTTGATCGAAATATTTATATGCGCTACAGTTTCAGCATTACATGATGAGTGTTACAGTAACCGTGAGGATTCCAAAGGAACTCAAAGAGGAGGCCAAGAGGCATGGAATCAACATAAGCCATGTCCTGAGGAGGGCTCTCGAGGAGGAGCTGAGGAGGAGAAAAATGGAGGAAGTTGAGGAAGCCGCAAAGAGGGTTGGAGAGCTTTTCTCCAGAATTCCTGAGGAGGAGATCGTTAATTGGATAAGGGAAGCAAGAAAAGAGAGGTAGAAGTCCTGGATGCAAGCTCGATAGGCATTCTGTTAGGGAAGATGAGGGAAAAGGCAGTGGAGCTTCTTGAAGGCATGATCACGCTCGATCTAGCGGTTTATGAGCTGGGCAACCTCATATGGAAAGAGTTCTTTTTAAAGGAGAAGATCAGCAGAAGCGAAGCACTAGATAGAGCGGGGGATCTGGCTAAAGTCCTTGGATTAATGAATCTCGAGAAGTTGAGGAAGGAGGAAGATGTAAAAGGTGCTATGATGCTGGCTGCTGATCTGGGATTGACTTTCTATGATGCATCATATCTTTACATTGCAAAATCCAGAAATGCAATCCTAATTACTGAGGACGGAGAACTTCTGGAGAAGGCCAAAGAGGCTGGAGTGAGGGCAATCAGCGCAGAAGAGTACCTGAGGGCTAGGAAGCTACCTTCATAAAGTTAAAGCTCACTAGAAAGATTTTTTACTTTCTCAATGATGCTGTAGTGATGTCTATGGGCCATGAACGCATTAAAGAGCTCTTCAACACCGTGCTGGTGAGGCCACCCTCACGTGAATTCCCCAGATGTGTCTCAACTCACCCGCTTAGAAACACTGTTGATCTAAATTTAGCTCTCAGACAGCATGAGGACTATGTGAATGCGCTGCAGGAAGAAGGGATTGAGGTTAAAAAGCTGCCCAGTCTTGATGGATTTCCAGATTCTGTCTTCATACAGGACACTGCTTTAGTGAGGGCTCCGGGCAGAAAAGCGCTCATCTCCAGATTCGGAGAGCCGAGCAGGAGAGGTGAGGAGGCAAGTATCAGGGAGTTCCTTGAAAAGCTCGGCTTCATCACTGTAAATGTTGAGGCACCAGCAACTCTTGAGGGAGGTGATGTGATGGTCACCGATGCTGTTGTTTTTGTCGGCCTCACCACCAGGACTAACGTTGGGGGAGTTGAGGCCCTTAAGTCATTCTTTAAACAGGAGGTTATCGCAGTGCCAACAGAAAAGGTATTTCACCTGCTCTCCGCAGTAAACTATATCGGCAATAAGACTGTTGTGATAGTTCCGGAGCTAGTGGATCCTCAATATTTCAGGGGTTTCAAGCAGATTAGAGTGCCTTTGGATGAAGCTTATGCTGCAAATGTTCTCTATCTCGGTGAGAACAGGATCCTCATGCCCAAAGGATATCCAAGAACTGCTGAGAAACTGAGGAAAGAGGGATACAGGACAGTGGAGGTGGATGTCTCCGAGTTCAGGAAGTGCGACGGAGGAGTGACATGCTTAAGCCTGCCTTTCCTCCTAATCTAGAGGTTTTTCAGCAGTGCATGTATGATTTGGAAGGCTAAGGAAGCATTGTTATAAATAAACTTAATTAAAGAGAAGAAGGAGAGTGCTTAATTTTATCCCTAATATAGTTTAAGATTTCCCTTAGGGTGTCATCCCATGTGCTCTTTGGTTCAAATGGCCTTATGTTTGATTGATAACCCTTATGAAAGTGATGTGGATAAGTATCTACATTCGCTGCACTTCTATGAGCAGCATTATCCCACCTATATACTGTTCCATTCACGCTCCTACGTTCCCAGTGGAAGGCATACTTTCCTGGGATTCTTCTTGAGAACCAGATATCAAGGAAGCTGTTGTCCACAAAATATACTCTTAATCTATCGCTCCTTAGATCGATAGATATTATCACATCAGGATATTCCTTCTCTATCGCTTTTGCAAGCCTGAAGTATAGCTCATCTATGCCCATGAGTTTGCCCTTCCAGCTCCTTTAACAGGCCTTCAAGCTCTCTTTCATGGTTTTCCAGATAATCGAGCCTGACTATATCATCATGGGCATCAACATCGCTCACCTT
Organism: Candidatus Methanodesulfokora washburnensis; assembly: GCF_003947435.1. GTDB lineage: Archaea > Korarchaeota > Korarchaeia > Korarchaeales > Korarchaeaceae > Methanodesulfokora > Methanodesulfokora washburnensis. The sequence goes on along the minus strand of NZ_RCOS01000159.1, from coordinate 1,542 downwards.
ATCCTCCTCGACAAGCTTCATAAGATCCTCAAAGCTCTTTACATTATACTTGGACAGAATCATCACCTTCTCAGCCCTGATATGCCTCAGCTCATCTAGAATGAGGTGTCTCAAGGCCCTTCTCTCAACCTCCTCGGCGGGTAAACCAAGATATCCCGCGAGCTTGGCAACAATAGAGCTTCTCATCTATCCATAATGCCTATTGGATTTAAAAACTTCACGCTTAAACGATTGTATGCATCTCTAAGAGCACTAACAACACCAACTGCGCTCAAACTCCTTAGACTCGAGCTTTTCAATAAGCCTCTTGGCAGCAAGATCGTTATAAGCAAGGCTTTAGCACCAAATAGCTTAAGTCTGCCTTTCTTCCTAATCTAGAGGATTCTCAGTAGCTAATAGGGCTCTTTAAAAGCTCATTCTGTTATATAGCAATAGATGTCGGGTTTATCAATTTTGGTTTCATCAAATCCCGGAGTGGTCATGGCGCAGACAGATCCTTTAGTTCGTCTCCTGAAAAGCAGACCAGATGTCTTGGAACTGTTGGGACGGATATGGGAGATATTGTACATTGAGGGCAGTTCACCGGATATCGGAAAGAGGAGGGAGGATGTTATAAGGGAGATGCTGAGGGAGGAGTTCGGGCTGGAAGTTAAATCTGCACCCTCTACAGAGAGAGAATGGGACTTTTACGTGATCATTGAGGGGAAGGAAAATAGGTACAGTCTTAAGACCACGGAAGACATTGCTGTCATAAAAGTGGCATGGAACGGTTTCCCCTCAATAGATAGGGCACGAAAATTTCAATTCAAATATCCGATTCTCTATATAACTGGAAATAGAAGGGAAAGAGAGGTTTCAATATACGTCTTTGAGATCGATGATCTAGAAGAGCTGAGGGAGGAGATGAAGGATGAAATGTGGTGGATACCGAGGGGAGAAACAAATCCAAGAGGGTTTGGGATAAAGGCAGAAGCTGTCAGGAGGTTAATGGAGAAGGCTAGAAATAAGGGCAACTTTGTGTCTGTGAACTATAATCCCATTAACACGGATATTGTCAAAGAGAGATACTGGAGGATTTGGTATAATATGCTGAAGAAGCTGGCCTTGGAGGGCTAGGCATGTATTCCGTGAGCTTTCTTGCGGCTACTATTTCCCTTATCCTCCTTTCAGCGATCTTCACATATTCCTCTTTTATGTCTATACCTATGTAATGTCTCCCCGTTTTCAATGCAGCAACGCACGTTGTGCCGGATCCCACGAAGGGATCTAGGACAACATCTCCTTCGAATGTATAAAGCTGTATGCATCTGTATGGCAGTTCCTCCGGAAACGGTGCGGGATGTCCGACCTTCCTTGCGGATTCAGGCGGAAACCTCCACACGCTTTTTGTGAACTCCAAGAACTCCTCCCTTGTGATGGTGTCTTTTTTACCCTTACTCTCCCTCTTGAAGCTGCCTTTGGATAGGACAATGATGTATTCATGCTGATCTCTCAGCACAGGGTTTACGGTTGATTGCCAGGATCCCCAAGCTGTGGAGGCCC
>NZ_RCOS01000166.1 GCF_003947435.1 Candidatus Methanodesulfokora washburnensis | reverse complement strand
TCTAATGAGGGGCCCTCCCTTGCCACAACTATTTTCTCTCCCTCCTTTGGTGCTCTCTCCAAGAACTTGATGATCTCCTCTCTGGCAATATCTCCCATTTTCACCTCAATTGCTGCCACTATTCTCCCCTTTTTCACGAGAATTCCATCTATTTCAGGATCAAGAGATCTCTGCACCCTTGCCCCATAAAGAGATGCAATGAGATCTACCACAAATCTCTCGAAATAGGTCCCTTCCTTGACAGAGGCAAGATTTTCAAGCTCCTCCATCGGGACATCAATCTCATAGTATCCAAGCTTTGTGTCCAGGTAGTAAAATAGGTCGATAAGGGGGGACTCTATGCTGTAAAGGTATCTTTTTCTGCCTGCAAGCTGGGTTCTGCTGGCTATTCCCATCCTGAGGAGATTTGCCAGATAGCTCTTGACATCCTGGCTTCTCAGTCCTCTCTCGATAAATCCAGATATGTAACCAGCTACCTCCCCTGGAGTGCTGTTTCCCAAGCTTAAGGCCCTGATTATCAGCTCGTATCTATCCGTCAGAACTCTATCCTCCTCGCTGAACACCTCCCCTATTAGAGCTGGGACATTGAACCTGATGGCCTCTATCACATCAGATCTTCTGAACTTCCCCGGATTCACGAATCTCATTATCCAGGGGTCTCTTATGTAAGGAGCGATCCTCAGAAGAAGCTCGGGAGAAATACCGAGTTTAAATAACCCTCTTATCAAATCAACAGGCCTTATTAAACCAACTTTCACCGGCCTAACTATGCCAAGAAGAGGGCTTCTCCTCTCCATAAGTTTTCTTGCTACCGAGAAACTTGATCCAACCAGAATTAGCTTTGCTCTTGAGTCTGGGCTGTGATAATGGAGGAGGTCGAGAAACTTCTCTGGGAGCCTCTGGAATTCATCCACAACAACTGTTATGTCCTTGAGCAGAAGGTTCTTGATGCGCTCCTCGAAAACTGGATATAAAAGTTGCTCCTCATGCTCTAGGATAAGCCCGCCTCTAGTCACAAAGAAGTAATTTTCATGCCTTACCATATGTCTAAGCATGTAGGTTTTTCCTGTCTTTCTTCTTCCGAAGACAAGGACCCATCCGGGTTTCTCTATCTTCTGAACTTCGCTTCTGGGAATCATGGTTATGGGAATCATGGTTCCCAGTACTTAAAAGTTATATATAAAATAATAAATCATTGATTACAGAGTTCTCGATTGATCGATTTCTCCACCAAAATCAACTGGAGTTGCTGGAGATTTCCTAAAAGCTGATTTAACTGATTATTGCAGGAGCATAAATCTTTTTATTCCCGCTTTTCTCCAATAGACGATGAGCGAGAGTCCATTTGATCTATACTATAAGGAATATGATGAGTGGTATGAGAGGAACAGGTTTGCTTATCTAACTGAGTTAGAGGCCTTAAAGAGGGAAATCCCAAGGAATAAGAGGGGATTAGAGGTTGGTGTCGGTACTGGAAGATTTGCGAGTCCTCTTGGAGTTCCCTTTGGTATAGATCCGTCTGTCAGCATGATAAAGGTGGCAAAGGATCGGGGAGTTGAGGTTGTACAGGGAGTAGGAGAGGAGATGCCGTTTCCCGATAGTGCATTTGACTACGTCCTGCTAGCCATAACTATATGTTTCCTTGAGGATCCTGATAGAACAATTCTGGAGATAAGAAGGATCCTGAAGCCCAATGGGTTTCTTATAATAGGAATAGTGGATAGAGAAAGCTTCCTCGGCAGATATTATATCGGGAAAAAAGAGGAAAGCAAGTTCTACAAACATGCCAGATTTTTCTCTGTGGGTGAAATATTGGAGCTAATAAAAGGACATGGTTTCAGGGAGAAAAGGATAGTTCAAACAGTGTTTGACTTACCAGGAAGGATAAAAGAGGTGGAAGAGCCAAAAGAAGGATTTGGAATAGGAGGATTTGTTGTTATAGTGGCTGAAAAAGCTTAACTACCCATTTCATTTCTGGGCTACTGGTAAACTACTGTCCTCTTTATTCTCAGAAATGATAATCCCTCTTGGTCAGCAACCATGGATTTCCTATATGCACTCTGGTGAGTCCCTCATCCATTGCTGCTTTCAGCGCATCCATCGCATGCTTTCTGCTTGTATTTGGAAGATCGCTCATGAGAAAGCTTGGGTGGAAGGCGAGAAGGCTGTAAGGGGAATCCGGATTAATCGATGCTATAAAGCGAGCTATCATCCTGACCTCCTCCTCATCCACATATCCAGGAACTAACAGCGTGCTTGCTGAGAAAAGAGGAACTTCAGGTCTCTCCTTTGAAAGAAGGAGTGCTTCTCTTGCATTTTGATATAGCACTCCTATTTCCCTGCCTGTTAACGCTTTATAAAGTCTGGGATTCCATGCCTTGAGATCAAACTTCACGATTCCACCGCTCTTCATTGAGGTATCCATAACTGCCCTCATTATTCTGGTGTTAAAGTGGCCGTTTGTCTCCCAGCATATCCTCATGATACTGTCCTTGAAAATCTCCATTGCTCTTCTAGCAACAAGGAGGGCATTGGAGACCTGAGGAGATGGATCCCCGCCGAAAAAGCAGATGCATGTCACCCTCCTGGATGCCGCTTTTAGAAGGGTTTCTGTGCTGACAACAGGTTTCTTTGCCTTTAAAATATCCCTGAAGAACCAGTTCTGGCAGAAAAGACAGTCTAAATTGCAGGTCCCATAAAAGACAGCTAAATTGTAGTAACCCGACTCTGGACCATTTCTTAAAGCCCACTTTGGATATCCCAGCCCAGTTGATGCAGGACAGAACCAGTAGTTGACGCAGTTCGTCGGTATCGGGTCATAATAATACTCCAAAAGACCATGAGAAGGTGCTCCTGCCAGATTAACCAGCTTTCCACCAGCATTTGAGACTATTCCACAGTATCCGACTCCCCCATCAGGTATAACACATTCTGCATCACAAATTAGACATTTCACCCCCTCTCCCTTGGGAGGGCTGAGGGGCAATCCAGCTCTAGCAATCTTATGGGCAGATAATGTGAGATCAACAGCACCTGGATCGCTTCTGATGCACTCCAAGCAGACCCCTAGCGAGCTTGATATAAGAGGGGATCTCCTTCCACATATCCGGCACTCTCCCAAGCCGATCCCTGTATATAAGAGGTTTTCATATAAAAGGAATCTTCTTTCTGTGGGTAGCTGATCCTATCCATAAAACTAGTGTATACGCTATGAAAGCTTTAAATACTGAATTGAATGCTTAAGTAACTCAAAAGATAGCAGAGATCAGCAAGAATAGTCCCTTAAAAACCATAAGAGGTGAAGGTCCGTGCTGAAGCAGTCTAGCAGCGTTTGCATGATCTCCTCCAGCTAAATCTACCGGGTGATTAAGTGGAAGAATGTGTTGTCTTTGACATAGATAATACCTTGTTCGATTCTAGAGAAAGGTTCGATGTTGTTGCAAGAAGATTTGGGATAATATCTCCAAGAGAGCTCCCCTTTGAGATACAGAAGGAGTTCTGGAAGAGCTATATGGACCCAGCACTTCTGAGCCTTGACAGGCCTATAGCTAGGGCAGTTGAAATGGCAGTTTTGGCTAGGAGAAGAGGGCTGAAAGTGATCATAATAACAGGAAGGTATGAGCGACTTAGGGCTGACACTGTTACTCAACTGGTGCAAGCAGGTGTTCCCTTTGATGCTCTGATCATGAGGCCTGAGGACAACTATCAGGAGGACAGGGATCTAAAGCCGTTCTTGGTGAGAAGAATCAGATGTAATGTGGTTGAATATCACGACGACGATCTTGACACCCTGCTTGAGATAGGAAAAATGTTTCCAAGAGCTCTGTTGTTTCTACATAGGCCCGATGGAACCTTTGACATAATCCAGCAGGAGAACAGAAAGGGTCACTAAAATAGCCAAGCTACTACCCTCTACTCTGCAAATCTCGAACTCTGCTAAATGTCAGAGACCAGTTGAGATAACAGAATTCGCATAATTCCAGATAAAACTGTTATCTCAGGCTTTCCTGCTTTCATCACTTCTGCAAGCAAGCTTTGAGATCTTGGAAAGGTATCTTGATATTTTGACCACTTCCTCAGACACCTCTCTTATTCTTCCATCCTCAACCACCATATATCTTCTCATCGGAGGATTTCTCACTATTTTGCAGACCTCCTCCACCGTATGGTGAAGCTGAACGCAGTGAAGGGAGCCATCGACTGTTAGCACAGCTATTTCATCATAGTCTCCTCTAGTCAGAATTCCAGCCAGCTTAAAGCCTATCATGTTGGCATGTTCTTCCTCAAGGCAGCAGCTCAGCTTTGCATACCCATCAAATTCCTGTAATAGCTTTTCATCGAGGCATGCTCCATACAAAAGGATCTTTCTGAAGCTCCTGAGGTAACTCGATCTGACATTCGTATTTATCAGCTTGGGCATAGAGAAAGAGGTATGTTCGAGTTAAACCTTTTCATTCTTATCGATTGGAGGCTTCTTCTTGTGCGCATGAGTTCAGATGTGTTATGCCGATATCTTCTTCTATGAAACTAAAAATTTTTACCTCTCCTGTGTAGTATTTCGCATGGAGGAGTGCCTGAAATTTCTGATGAGCAGGAGAAGCATAAGACTTTTTAAGGATAGAGAGGTAAGTGATGAGCTGATAAGAAGGATTTTAGATGTGGCTAGATATGCACCAAGTGCCAAAAACTCCCAACCATGGGAGTTTGTCGTGGTGAAAGATGAGGAGATAAGAAAGAGACTCGCATCAATACATAGGTATGCATATCCTCTGCAGAGAGCTCCTGTTACGATAGCTGTTCTCTGCGATCCAAAGCTATCCCCTGACTCATACCTAGCTGATTGTGCGAATGCTACAATTTACCTAATGCTTGCTGCTCATGCTTTAGGTCTTGGCACGGTTTGGATTCAATCACTGAGAAATGTAAAGGAGATCAATGAGATAATAGGGGCTCCTGAGGGGAGGATACCAGTTGCATTAATAGCTCTAGGTTGGCCTGCTGAAAAGCCTGAGGCTAGGCCTAGGAAGGAGCTGAGTGAGATAGTTCACATAAATAGATATGGGAACAAGATGAAATAGGTGGTTCCAATGATAAAAGCAGTTTCCTTCGACCTCTGGTTCACTCTCATATGGGAAAATCAGGAGGATGAAAGAGAATACACGAAAATGAGAATAGAGGCAATTCATAACTCTCTTAGGGAGCTGGGATTCAATATATCCCCTGATGATATCTATTCGGCATATGCTGAGACAAAGGATTTCAGGCTCTTCACAAAAGTTGATGAGCTGATGAGAATAATTATCCTGAGCTTGGGATTAAACCCGGATGAAGAGATCGTGAGGAAGGTTGCAGAAGCATATGACACCTCAACTGATTCATTTAAGCCTAGGGTAAATGAGGAAGCACTTGATGTCATTCCGGAGCTGAGGAAAGCAGGAGTAAAGGTAGCAATCACGACATCGACTTCCTTCAGCGGAAGGGCTGTGAGGAACCTTCTGAAGAATGCTGGAATTTATGATGTGGACTGTGTGATATCCTCCTCAGATATAGGCTGTGTTAAGCCCCAGAAAAAGGTCTTTGCCAGCTTAGTGGAGGAGCTGAAGGTAAATGGAGAAAACATAGTTCATGTGGGTGATTCCTATATTCATGATGTTGTCGGGGCCATAAACTCAGGGTTAAAAGCAGTTTACTACCCAAAGCTTGCCGAATTGAGAGGATCCAAAATAGCTAGGTGTAAGATAGCTCCTGTAATATGGAACTTGAAGGATCTGTTGCATCTAATTGAGTGATGGAGATGTCAGGACCTGAGGAGATAATCTGGATCATAACGGGTGCTTGTAATCTCAATTGTCCCTACTGTTATGCCAAACAATATGCAGATGAGGAGGAGATTTCAGGGGATGCTGTGCTAGAGCTGCTTGAGGAGGCCTCTAATGAAGGTGTTAGTGAGGTTAACTTCACGGGAGGAGAACCTCTGCTGAGAAAGGACATCTTTAGAATTCTGAGAAAAACCGTGGACCTTGGAATGGATGCGAGCCTCTTCACAAATTTGATGAAGATGAACCGGGATAAGGCTGTGGAGCTATGCAAGCTGGATATCTATGTGCTCACGAGTTTAGATGGACCGAGGACAGTTTATGAGAGAGCAAAAGGTTCAGGATCTTGGGACAGGTTCATAAGAGGAGTCGAGCTTCTCAGGGAACATGGAGTTCCATTTCATATAAATATACCTATATCAAAAATAAATTATAGTGTAGTAGGGGAAGCTCTGAGAACTGCTGATAAATTAGGGGCTAGAAGTGTATCTATGATTCCATCGATGGCATATGGAAGCTCCGTAATAACAGGTTCATTTATCACCAAGGATGAGCTGATCTCAGCTCTCAGGATTGCTGATAACACAGCTGAAGAGCTCGGTATAAAAGTAAGTGTCTGGTGCGCTCCATTTCTCGGCATACTTGGCCTGAAAAATCTCAGATATGGAAACTGCAGGAACTGGAGTGTTATGGATATATCTCCAGGAGGAAGGGTGCTTTTATGCGATGTGATGGATGTTGAAGTCGCAGATATAAGAGAAGGGATTGCAAAAGCTTGGGAAAAGCTGAAGGAGCATCCTCTGATGAGAAAAGCAATGGAGTTGCCAGAGGAATGCAGAGGCTGTCCTATCTCAGATATCTGTCTTGGAGGATGTTATGCTAGAGCATACAACTGCTGGAGAAAGCTTCCCTCACCAGACCCTCTTTGTCCAAGGATAAGGAAGGTAAATTGCTGATTCTGTCGTATAATAATGCTTGTTCTGTC
>NZ_RCOS01000174.1 GCF_003947435.1 Candidatus Methanodesulfokora washburnensis | reverse complement strand
AGACTGTAGCATATAAATATTTCGATCAATATCATGGAGATATATTTCTGTAAGTCATCAAAGCGCTTTCGAGCTAGGTGCTGGGATAATGCCTGAAATATATAGAGCTCTCAATGAAAAAGTGAGAATTACTCCTCCGCAACCTCTTTTATCCTTTCAATTGCATCTTTCAGACTATTGACTTCTTCCACCAGTATAGCTACCCCATTTTTCTTTTGAACTGTGAAACTTACCCAGTACTTTCCATCCTCGTTCTCCTCTATATCACCGGATCCAGTTACATCTCCTTCGTATTCCACGTCCCAAACCAGCTTCTCTCCTATCCTCCTCTTCACCCTTATCGTTCCTTTTTCAGTCCTTATCTCTCCCTCTAATGCAATGCTTGCTTGCAACGCTATGCATGTCTCCTCAGCGCTCATCCTGTGACCCAAAGAATATAACAAGCTGAAAATAAAAACATTTATCCCTTTAATGCTATTTCTGGCACTGGCCCCATAAACCAGTGCAAATGACAGCAGCTTACCACTAAATTTCAATCTTTAGAGGTTTCTAGGAACCTGCTTAATGCTAGGCAGGCTGAGTAAAATGCGTTCAACTCCATGATCTTCTTGTATTCATTACTATCTTCTTCCTCAAGCTCATCTAAGTACACATCATGATAGGGAACGAAGATGTTACACTCTCCTCCTTCAAATAATATACGGAGAGGAACTGTATAGACATGCCGCTTTTCAGAGTAATAGGGTTTATATTTCTCCGACATTGGAAGCGGAGATTCAGGATGTTCATAAATAAAACTAAGGTTTAAAACTAGATATCTTATCTCCTGCGGAATTTTCTCCATCTTTTCCTCCAGATCCTGCTCCAGATCTTTTATCTTATCGATGGGAGCATAACATCTGTACTTCATGAGTATCTCCTTGTGCCTGAGCCTCCAGAGTCCCCACTCGCTTGCCAGCGCACGAGTATATCCCTCTTCTTTTATTCTGTCGAATATTTCTTTTGTTCTAGTGAATATAGCTAGAAGAATTGTTGAGAGGGCTTCAGGATCGTATATGTAGATTAAACTTCCTCTTGCCAAAGCTAGATTTGCACGCCTGACCATTCCGCTAATCTCGGATTCTGTCGCCAATTTTATCTCTTTCCTTATCCTTGATTTTACTTCTTTTTCTAGTCCTCCCCATGCTGGCACGTTAAAAAGAACCTCAACAGGATCTCCCAGTGACCTTAAAAGTGAGATTTTCTCAATAAGGCCAGAAAAATCTAGAATATTTCCGGAGAGATGGCTTATCGGGACATATAGCCTATTTTCCTCCTCTATAATCCTCCTGATCTCCTTCTCAGCTATCTTATGTGCTCCTCTCTTTCTGATAAAATCCTGAAAGTTCTCGATCACATAGCTGAGATCAACTCCCTCATTCAGGAGCCTCTCCATTGGAATATCCGCATTATCGTACTCCTGAGTCTCAGGTGTGAGGATCATCACGAGATACTTCAACTTCCCTTTGCCCTTTCTGAGAAGCCTTCCAAGCCTCTGGTAAAACCTAAGCTCCGATTTGTAGAGATCCATCATTATGAGAAGTCCTGCCGATGGGATATCGATCCCCTCCTCCCCGACCGGTGTGAGTACCAGTATGTCGACATTTCCGCTTCTGGCAGCCTTCAGGATCTCCTCCCTCTTCCTCTTCTCAAGCTCCCCTGTTATGAGGGATATTTCAAGATCCAGCTTATTTCTCAGATTATCCTCTATTTCTCTGGCGAGAGCCCTTCTTCTTGTGAATATTATCACCGGCTTAATTTCGTCGATATCGCACATGGAAAGATACTGGTGAAGAACCTCCTCCAAGCATCTAGCCTTGTGGGATGGCCTGCTGGCCAGCTTTTCTATCTCATCAATCCAGTTATTTATTGCCTCCAGTATCCGCTTTTTATCCTCAGTCAGCTCTTCTTTATCCTTCTCAGCATACTTTTTGCAGGATTCATGGAGACTTTTTATTCCATAGCACTCGAAGACATGAAGGAGATGTGCGGGGAAATAGTTTATAAGATTCATGTACAATCTCCTTTCATCCTCCTCCATCGGGGAATCGTAGATATCTCCTATGGCGTTGGGGCACTCAAACCCTCCTAGCTCCTCCAGCCTCTTGAAATCATAAACTAAGTGAACAGGTTCAATTCCCAGAGGGCCTTTCTTCACCTTTTTTGATGGAAGAAGTGCTGTAAACCCGGCTATTTTTGTGCCCTCAAGCTCCTTAAGAAGGTTTTCATATACCTTGGAGCCAAACGCATGGTGAACCTCATCTATTATGATGAGCTTAAAGTCCCTCATCTCTTCGAGGCAGTTCAGGGCGGTGATGGGAGTTGATATTATCACATCTCCTCCCGGATTGCACTTCCCATCGTACTGCACTGAGGCGTTGAGGTAATTCCCCCATGTTCTGGCCATCTGATCGCAGAGAAACCTTGTGGGCTCTATGACAAGGACTTTTCCCTTATCGAGGAAAGTCTTGGCAAGCGCCATCTCCACAAATGTCTTCCCGCTTCCTGTCGGCATCGACACAACAGCAAAGTTTCCGTCTATTACGTTCTTTACCTCTTCCAGCACCTTCCTCTGATATTCCCTGAGGGGAATTTCCTGCATTGTAATATCTGGCGGTTTTTAAAGAAAATTTTTCATTCGGAGACAAAAATTGCTGATACCTCTTCTTATCGTCTCTGTCTTCTCATTATCTCAAGTATTTCCTTAACCTCACTAAGCCTATTCTGATCTATGCATATCCTTTTATTTCCGAGTTTGCTACACCGATATCTAGGCTCTGGTTGCTTACTTTCTACTCCACAAAAGTATTTTTCGGCACGATCTCTAAGTTTGTATATGAATGCTGCTGATGATGATCCAACCCTTAATTCATCGGGTATCGGTGATAGTGGGGATTTTGTAACTTTACATATACCTCTTTTTAAGTACTTTCTTATTTCGCTGAATCCATCCTTATTATAACCTCTCAGCATGAGATTAAAAAAGGTGACCTATTATATAAACATTTTCACAAAAATATTGACAGAAACTTTATATTAGTTATTAAAAGGCTATTATATCTAGCATATTTAGATAAATCTTAATTTATAACTATATTTATTAGGTTAGTAAATACATGACGTGATCTCCATGGCTATGCGTGCGCCGATATATGGCCCCCCGAGATTCGCCGGAAATACCTCCATTAGTGTGATTATTTTTGTTTACCCTGAGGCGCACGCAATTTTATATTTAAACAGAAATCTTTATAAATTGTTGGTTACATTATTTTTTCAATGGGCATACTCACCTATAAAAAGGGTGGTAAAACAGGAAAAGTATTTTTTGGACTGAAGATTATAACCTTACCATTTATCACAGAAAAAGAGGAATTAGAAATACCCTGTTTGGGAAATTCATCCTACTGCCAGTCCAGAGCAGCAAGAAATAAAGGCATATCTGCTAATTATTTAAAAGAACTAAAAAGTAAAATCTTTAATTGTATTAGATCTAAAATAACAGGATTTACAGAATCATACCCTATTGATAGAAGGAGGGAAATAATATGAAATACCAAGATATACTAGAACTTAAAAAACGTATGGACTTTAACTTAACAGAGCCAGAAGTTTTAGTTAAACTGGTGGAAGGCGCTCGTTCTAAAGGAGAAAAAGCACAAGAAGATATGAGAAGACTACGTGGCATATCATCCAAAATTGTTAATATTTTCGAAGAGAAAGGGCTCCTCCTGAAAGGAGAAATCTTAGATAAAGTCGAATTTTATGAGAAAAGAACTACTATTGGAATCGATGGTAGTTTCCAGCTAGTAGGCGGAGCTGGAGGTATATGGTATGCTCCTATCAGTGTTGCAAGGATCATATTTGAGAATGGATTTGGCGATCAACCGCGTGTTGATATCTTTTGGGCTGATATTCAGGAGATTAGTGAAACAGAAGATAATCCTAATCCTAAAAGCGATGCATCATTGAGGATGTTGATTGCGGAATCGAAAGCTATTTTTAACTGGGGTGCACAAGGTAAGCAGTCCTTTGTCTTCATCGATGGTCCTATTGTGGATCCTCCTGCAGAAAGGAGTGAAGATTATGTAAAAGACAGGTGCGATGGAATTAAGAAATGTTTGGAAAAGTCTATTTTGATAGGGTGCGTGAAGAGGTCAAGGGACAGATTCTATATTAAATATCTAGAAAATCTTTTCTCGGATAATCAACTAAAAATAAAAGATAATTTAGATAAATTCTTGACAGATCAACATCTTATGTTATACCTTTTCTCTCATATCAGATCTAGGGGGTATTTTGGACCAGTTTTTACGAAATGGATTGACATAAGCTCAGTTAATGAAACTTATGAGTCATACAAAAAGCATGGAGTATATATAGTATGCTTATTCTTTCAGAAAAGCGAAGCATCTCCTGTCTTAAGATTAGATATTCCTCTCCTAAATCCACCGGAAGATGGCCATAAGACCGATGAAATAGTACTTCAGGCTGTAAAGGCAACAGATAAGTGGACTTATCCAGGACAAGATTATCCACTTCCTGTAATACTTGCTCATGAAAAGTGCAACATTCGGGAGGGCTGTGCTCAAGTTCTTTATGAAGAAATAATAACAAAAAGCAGAACTGCGGATCCATACGACCAACTTGTTTTAATGCAACTGAGGTGATGGTATGATAAGCCCGCAGGATGTTGTTGGAATAATTCTAAGTGGAAGCACTACCACTGAAGCAACCTGTCAGCTTCTGGAATATGCAGAGAGAGGAGGCATAAAGGAAGGGATGCTTCTTCTAGTAAAAAGTCAGGAAAGAAAGCTTCTGGCGAGGGTTGCCCAAATAATACCTTACAATGCATTCTACACAGAAGGAGATCCATGGAGCGAAGCGAGAAGAAAAGGGTTACCGATACCTGAAGATGTGGCTAGAAGATATGAAATCTGCAAGCTTGACCTACTTATAGAAATCCCAAGATCAGAAATTAGAAGCCCTCCACAACCAGGAGATTTTGTCTTAAGAATAGATCCAAAAAAGCATCAAAAGGATATCTTTGGAGTTTCCAGCGAGGATCCAAAGCATGTTTGGATAGGAACACTTTCCGGTTATGAAAAAAGTTCCTTACCAATACCATTATATGTTGAGAATATTCCAATGCACATCGCGATATTTGGAGTAACTGGAAGCGGAAAATCGTTTACAACGGGAGCTCTTATAGAGAAGCTTTCTGAAATTCCTGTAAAGAAAGACACTACAGTATCATACCCAATGATAGTCATTGATGCCCACGGTGACTATACAGATTATGCGAATTATGTAGCTAATGGAGGGAAGCTTGGCCGCATAAAATGGGTTAAAAGATATGTTTTTCCAAGAGCCTTTAGCCGAATAGATATCAGGGCAATAGGAAATGTTCAGCCAATAGGCATCAACTTAGATCTGATCTCTCCTAGAGAATTAGCTGAGGCTATTATTTTATTCTATAAAGGAACTTTGGAAGGAGCAGAATTACAAGTCGATAATTTAGAGGCGCTCTTCAATTATATGGAATACAAAGGTTATCCAAAAAGACAAGATCTATTTACAATAGGTTTTGAAGACCTTAAAAATGAATTAGAGGAACTAGCTGAAAATATAAATATACACCCATCAACAAAGGGTGCTATAAGACGTGCTCTAGAAAGTTTTAAGACAATCGAAGATAAGCACAATCTGCTTTCAGTAGAATCAGACTTGAAAGAAGTTGACTTTATCGACAGAATTACACGTGAAGGAGGGCTTGCTATTTTCGATTTCTCAGCCGACGGAGCTCCTGGAGTAGATTTGAAAACTAAACAATTTGTGATGACTTATCTAGCAACCTTGTTATTTGAGCAGTTTACCCAATATAAAGTGAAAAAAGAAGATAGATATCTCCTCTTCATCATAGAGGAGGCTCAAAACTTCTGTCCTGATAAATCATATCCGATAAGCTCTAGCCTTGCACATGCTAAGCTTTCAGCAATTGCAACCCAAGGTAGAAAGTTTGGCCTTTCTCTATGCCTTATTTCTCAGCGTCCTTCTTTCGTTGATAGAATTGTCCTGTCTATGTGTAACACCTTTTTCATTCATAGGGTTTCACCAGAGGATGTAAACTTTGTGCGAAGCATTAGCGGAGGTCTACCGCCCTCCCTTGTTCCAAGACTAACGACAATGAGCACTGGTGATGTCATAATAACAGGCCAGATGGTCACTGTGCCCTTTCCATTAGTAGTTCACATTCTAGAAAGTGATCGCAAGGTGAAACCCACCATCGGAAAGACAAATGTTTGTGAGAGGTTGGCTGAGTTGCGGGGGGTCTAGTTGGCTACGACTAGGATTTATGATAGGTTGCCAAGCGATTCTGGTGTGACATTTGAAGGATTTGAGAATATAAAGCTAAAAAGTAGAGAAAGCGTCAGGGAGAAATTAGAGGATTTCATGAACTACTGTAAAAGCGCCCGAAAGCCAGCTATTAGAGTAATTTTAGGGGAATGGGGAGAGGGGAAAACAGATGCTTACAAGAGATATATAAAGCCAAAAGCAGAAGCTGACGGCAACTATGCGTTTTTTGTATCTGCATCAACCCTATCAAATGGATATGAGGTACCTTCTGTGTCGAAGCTACTGGAGTCTACTCCTCTCTCAGCGGTAAGATTTTTAGTTGTACTGTTTAATTGCATCAGAGAGGAATGCAAAGAGGCAAGAATACCTGATCCACAGAATTATAGTGATGCTTCCAGTTATCTCAATGATGCCTTGAAAAACCTTATTGGTGAAGAGAAAACACGAAGAATTTTTATTTTCATAGACGAATTTGAAGAATTACTACTTTTTCCACAGAAGTTAAAAGATATAATTTCTGGAATAAAGGAGACAATAAATGGGAGATATACTGCTATTGATGAGGGAGGGGAATATGAGGGCTGTGTACATCTTATAGTTGCTGCAACTCCTGATGCTTATTATAGGCTACAAACTGAGGAGGATACTTCTCTCATATTTGGAGGATTAGGAAGAAGAGCCGGTGTCATCGATCTACCCCAAATACGAAAGGAGGAGGGAATAACCTTTCTTTTCGAGCTCTTAAAATACATATACAATAATAATCTTCCTCAACCACTTCCATTCAGCAGTTTTGGGATTTTCAATGCTTTATTCCGCATCACACAAGGTAATCCTGGAAATCTTGTCAGTCTCTTTACTAGGCTTATGAATAGTGCCCGGGTAGATGAGAAATCTATTAAAGTCATAGATAGCGAACATTTCCTCAAATTCCTAGAAAAAGAGTATGTTTTTGTGTATGGAGGCTCAACTGCTTGCTTAGAAACGGAGACATTCCATAGATTCTTAAAGATTGTAGAAGATCAAAAAAGAAGAGAAATCGGTGAAAAATGCTCTTTATTGTTGAGGACAGTCGTCGGTGAGTTTAAACCATTCTCAGTAGATGAGTTAGAGGAGAATATTAAATATAAAGATATTAAAAATTTAATTGCCATAGTGAACGATGACTTAAGGAGAAGGGAGGGAATAAAAAGAGCCATCCTCAAAGTTAGTCCATTGCGTCCAGATAAGACATTCCATGACATCGAAACGGTGTTTAAAGAATTCATATCAGAAAAAGAGGATGGTAAATATATCCAAATAGATAACTACTCAGAACGATTAGATGCATTTGAGGATAGAATTTCCTACTTCACATATGAAGATGGGAATATTGTCCGAAAAATTTATCTCCCTTCCGATCAGCACGATATAATGTCCTTTTTTGAAGGAATTAGGCCTAGAAGAGCTATTGAGATAGGAAATATAATTAGTAAGAAGTTGTGTGAAGACAAAGACTACTATATTGCAAGTGATGAACTTCTTTCTCAGATATTCCCTACACCGGTACCGAGGGAACTAGAATTCATTATAAATAGAGAAAAGCGATTAAAACTTTGGAGAGATGTCACCAGAAATCTGGCAAAAGAATATGAAAATAATATGCCAGATGCCCTTATTTATGTCCTTAAGAGATCTGATGTTTTTTCTATTGAAAAGATTGGATGTGAGGAGAAAGAAGACCATATCCCCACCTGCATTGCTAAATTAATAATAGGAGAGATGATGAAGATTAATTCTATCTTTTTCCCAGTAAATGGAGATGTAAAAAGCGCAGACATCGAAGAACTATCGCATTTAATAGAGGAGAGGAAACCTCCGATTCACTGCGCTTTACTAATTTTCACAGGAGATATTACTCCGGAGGCAGAAGAGAAAATCGAAAATAAGGAGATGGGTAAGAAAGGAGAGAATCTTATTTTAGAAATACGCATACATCCAACTTTAGTAAAAAGAATTATATGTATATATAAGGCAAAGCAGATGCCAGCAGGAGAGATCAATGAAAATTTACTTTCATCTGTGATTAATAAGACGGTAAGAGATGAACTAAATATTCCAGGTAAAATAAATAGCTGGCTAAAAGAGCAGGAGAAAAAAGGAGTTGTTGTTAGATTGCGGATTCAATCAACCTCTAATTTTAGAGAATTTGCAGATACTCTCAGGTTTTTCATAAATTTCATGGAATATGAAGAAACAATAGATGAAATATTTTATAAAAACCAGGATCTACTTGAATACACACGGTATGGTGCGAAAAAGATCGGACTAATTCCAGATATACAACTTCCGAAATTCAACAAAATAGTAGAGGATCTTTTAGATAACGGTTTTTTAGTAAAATTAAGAGAAGGAAGGTATAAGATACAAGACCATCCTGTTGAAAATAGAATACTAAGAATACTAGATAAGGAAACAAAAATCCTCCAGAAAGATCTTGAGGAGTTCTTCGTTCTCGAAAATAGCCGATATCTTAACGATGTGTTTCTTCCAATTCTTGAATATAAAGGCCTTATAGAGAGGAAAGACAAGTACTATTCGCTTACTGATAAGAATGAGCTATCTTTGCATGTAGAAAATGAATATGCAAGGTTTTTAGAAATAGCTCAGCAATACCAAGATTATGGCTATATTTATATGATAAAAGAAAGAGGCGATCGCTTCATTTCCTTAACCAAGCTCAAATCATTCATAAACGAGCTATATAAGCAGATACAAGGGCTTTCTGGATTGAATGAACGGGTAGAGCTTCAGAAACTCTCACTAATGAAAAGGTTACTCGAGCACTTCTTTGAGGAATTATATCCCCTTATTAAGAAGGCATCAGAGAAAGGAAAGAGTATATTAACTGATGCTTATAGCCTCGAGAATGAGGTTAAAAGTTCAGTAGATAAAATAAGGGAAGAGTGCAATAAATGGTTTAAGCTTCAATTTGAAATCGAAAGCGTAGAAGAGTATAAAAGGATACGAGAAGCTTTAAAAGAAATCAAAGAATGTTTATCTTTTGCTGATGAGGAGATTAAAGAGAGGATAAAAGGATTTAAGGAAGAAGAAAAGAAGAATTTCTTCTTTAATAAGAATGAAGAAGATGCTTATTACTTTAATCCAAAATTATATATAATGTCTACTTCATTTAAAAAAGCAAAGGATGTAAGAGAAGAAATTAAGAAAGCAGTAGAAGAACTGGAGAGACATCTCAAAACGCTTGATGAAAAGCAAGAGAGAATCGAATCGGCACTAAGAAGTAAGAAAGTTGGCGAAAAATACAAAATCTCGTATTTGATACTGGGAATATTAAATCAACTTACAAAAAATATTATCCCACAAGCAAAACCTTTCAAGATAGAGAAACTCGAGTTAAAGAATTTATTTAAACATCATATTCAACCAAATATACAAATCATAAACTCAAACCTAGATTCTCTATCAGAATGCATAGATTCTCTTGATAAGCTATATAAAACAGAAGAGGAATTTACGAATTCCTTAGAAGAGTGTTTATCCCTTAGTGATCATATCCGTTCTATATTCGACATTGGCGAGTATGTTACTGCAGCCGAAAATTTTGGTAATAAGGTGAATGATATTAAATCAAAATATGAGAAATGCTCAGAGGAAGTCCGCCTAGAAGAGCCCTCACCATTATTAAAGAAAATAAAAGAACTTAAGAAAAAAATAGATGATCTTAAGGAAGGACTAATATATGGAGAGAAAGAGATATATTTGAAATGGGAGGATTATGTAAAGGAAACGAAAAACTTTACTTCTAATATTGAATACATTATAGACACACTTCGAAAACAGGCTCAAATCAATGTCAGAGAGATTCAAATCGATCCTAAAAGGATCGAAGAGATTAAGAATGAGCTCGATCGCATTAGAAATTGTGTTTCTGTAAATATAAAAGAATTTAACCTAAAATTAAGCGAGTTAGAACAAATGAAAAATAATGTACGTGATGTATTATACGATACTCTCAAGAACATATTAGCTAAAGATGAACTCCGATTACTAGAATATATAGTAGGGGAAATTAGAGGAAAGATCAAAAAATGGTTATCAGCAGAAGAGATATACCAGTTTGCGAAAAGTAATCTACAATTAGACCATTCCAAAGCCACAGAGGCACTGAAAAAATTGGTTGATCTGAAAATTCTTAAAGAGGGTATAACCCTGGCCTTTTAGCACATTAAAAAGGTGAATGCACATGGAACGGGATGAAATATACAGAAGAATTTCTTTAAAACGTGCAAAAGGAGTGAAAATCGAACGTTCTCTCTGTTTCTATAACCCTCATGAAGTTTATACAGCGCTGACAAACAATAGTGAAGTAAGGAAGTGGCTAGAGTTTATATCAAACCATTACACTCCACCTAAAGCTAAGATTCTTTTAATTTATCCTTGTTCGGCAGAGAAACCTTACCATGAATCAAGATCGTACAGGAGATTGTTTAGCACGCTTTCAAAACTAGGAGAAAGAAGAAAAGATGTTCACGTAGTAACAATATCAGAGCCGTTTGGTTTAGTGCCTGAGGAATTTTACGGAAAAAAGAATTATTGGCATGATTGGAAAAACTCCTGGTATGATTGCCCTGGATTGTTTGAATGGTGGTGTAAAAAGTACGGTCAACCTTATTCTAAAGAGTACTTGGAGAAATGTATACAGATTTTAGCCAGTTATGTTGCTAAATTTTTCATAAAAGCCACGGAAAGTTATTCAAGAATAATAGCTTTTGTAAGAACATTCTCTTCCAGATTAGAGGTAAGAGATGATTATACACACAGGAGAATAGTGGAACTAGCAGCTAAGATTGCCAAAGTTCGAGTAGATATGCTTCCTTCCAAAGAGTTAATTGCTGAAATAGTTTTAAAGAGAGGAAGGTTTGCATGGGATATGTATGGTGTTTCCCATCCTATAGCTCAAGATTATTTACTTAATTACCTAATAGAGGTGTTAAAAAATGAAAATTGAGACGCCATTCCTCTGGTTCATACAACCGATAAGAGCCACTCCGAAGCCGTGGCAGTTTTTTCATATCGATGGTGTGATGTTGAATGCATATGAGATTCTTCGCAATGAAGGGGCTGCAAAACAAGTTAGAAGCAAGGGAGCTCATGGTTTTTTGAAATTTAATGGCTTAATCGCTATGGATTCAGGAGGCTTTCTCTTTATGAAGAGAGATGCGATTAACATAAATCCCGAAATAATTTTAGCATTGTACGAGGAGAGTAAACCGAATTTTGGTGTCGTCCTAGATCATCCATTAACTCCGAATCTTCCTCAAGAAATTGCAGAAAGAAGAATGATCAAAACACTCGAAAATACCAAGCGGATGGTCGAAGCAAGACGGACCACTAATCCAGAATTGATCCCTGTTATCCATGGATACGATACAAGTTCTATAGAGCGCTATGTGAAAAAACTGAAGGAAATTGGTGATTTTAGTATATATGGTATCGGTAGCTTAGTTCCATCTGTATTCAACAGCAAAGGAGTTGGAGGTATTTATAACGTGATAGAGATAGTTTCATTTGTGAGGACATTGTTACCTAACAAAATTATTCATGTATTTGGAGTGGGAAGCACGTTAACTATGCATCTAATGTTTTATGCTGGAGCGAACTCCATTGACAGCTCATCCTGGAGATCTAAGGCTGCTTTTGGGGCTATTCAACTCCCAGGATTGGGAGATAGATATATTACGCCGAGGAAGAGACATAAAACGTATCCTAAGCTCAGTATGGAAGAACAGAGAGTTCTTGATGAGTGCAAATGTCCTGCTTGTGAAAGGGAGGGATTGGAAGGATTAAGAAGAAGTTTTGTGTTGAGAGCTTTGCACAATGCTTGGGTATATCAGAGAGAGATAGAGAAAACTAGGGAATTGATCAAAAGCGGTGAATATGAGGAGTATGTAAAACGCGTGATTGGGAGAACTAAGGTGTTTTCGAGAGCATTAGAAGTTGCAGATAAATTTAAGAGTAAGAATACCTGTAAAGACCTAATTAATGGTGAAACAACCTTACAAATTTAGGCGAGGATGACATGAAAAAGGAGAATCTTAACCTGATAGCCAGATTGGTGGATGAGATATTTCTAGATCCGAGGGCTTTAAGACTAGCCATAGAGGTTCTTAATGAGGAAAAGAAGGAGACAGGTCTGTCGCCATCTGACCTTTACTACATAGGAATGGCTGACACCGCATCATGGTGGTGGTGCGCCAGAAAGAGCATCCTGGCCAATAAGAAGATGGAACCCGAATTCTTTCTGGCATATCTTTCCGACAGAATAGAATATTCAATGATTCTTGGGTATCTGCCCGTGGAAAGCAGACCTCTGGAGGATATAGTTCCCAGACTTCCGGAACTTGAGTGGGAGGACATTGAACATGTTCTGAAGATAAAATCCGAGGATCTTCAGGAGATATCTGATGAGGAAGCGGATCTTTTTGCGCTGATGGAAGGAGACACTGAGGCTAAAAGGGAGGGCATAAGGGCCCATTACAGGATAGCAGAGCAGTATCCCACGATCAGATGGGCTTTCGGATGGAGGGATTTCATGGTCGCAGGGGTGCCAGATGGGATAACGGATAGTTTCGTCTACGAGTTTAAGACGACAAGGGATAAGTTCCTGCTGAACTATATGAAGCCTGTTGCATTCACCCAGGCCGATTTATATGCCCATTTCTTCAGAAGACCTCTGAAAAGAGTCCAGATATATCTAAGGGAAACAGGTGAGATGCTCACTTGGATAGAGGCTGCGGATGAGGAAAATGCAAGAACAACACTTGAGAAATTCAGGGAGGCTGTAAGGGAGAATAAAGCCCCGAAAATGCCTGCAAGCTGGAAGTGCAGGAAATGCGAATTCAAGCAGGAGTGCATCTCAAGCTTTGGCTAATTAAAGGGAAATATGGGAGTGCATTGTGAGGAGTTATGAGGGAACTAGAACACCTGTGTGAAAGAATCTGATAACTTGAATACTAAATCAAATTTTTAAAGAGAACTTTCTTTTTGCAACAATGTCCGCGCGCAACTGGACGGATTATATTGTCTATTAAAGGTACCCTGTAAGAGAACAGAGCAGTCCCTAGAGATAACCTCTTAACTATCAGCTACAAGAGAATAGTGGGAGCGTGAGGCTGTGAATATGAGAAGGAGGATGCCAGTTGTCCTCTGGGCCCCAGGGCATGAGATCCTTCCAGCAGAGGGAAAGGAGCTCAGGAGGATACTTGGGAACTTCATGCTCCTGGAGTACAGGAACCCTACAGAAACAGGAAAGGAGCTCCTAGATATAATCAGGGAGGTTAGGCCTGATATCGTGATAGTCAGGGCACCCATCCCCGTTATAGCTAGTCTCTTGGAGCTGGGCAGGGAGTACGGGTTTGAACTGTGGGAAGAGGAGATGGAAAGCGTTGGACGCAGTAGCCACCCGAGGTACGACGAGGA
This sequence comes from Candidatus Methanodesulfokora washburnensis, assembly GCF_003947435.1. Classification (GTDB taxonomy): domain Archaea; phylum Korarchaeota; class Korarchaeia; order Korarchaeales; family Korarchaeaceae; genus Methanodesulfokora; species Methanodesulfokora washburnensis. Next base: position 11,197 of record NZ_RCOS01000174.1, on the reverse strand, counting down.
ATGCGAGATGCTGGTCCCCCTTGAGGACGGGCAGCACGAGGTGATGAGGTTCAGGCGCTTCAACAGGATAAGGGAGATAAGATTGGTAAAAGAGCCCGTGATGGAGAGGTAAAGATCCTGAATGCCAGAGATCTCGGGTACGTTTTAATACAGCTTATTTTTATTAAAAATATCTAACATCCAGTACAATCAGCCTCCTTCATCCTTTTTGTGCCTAGACGGCCTCCAGAGGTTAGAGAAGTCCACCTTGTCCTCCTCGGGCTCAGTCAAAATGTCCAGGTCGTTTACCTCCCTGGTGACTTCTATCCTTCTCTTCCTCATGTACGCCTCCTTCTTTATCCCCCTCCTCCTATCCACTTTCCTTATCATTATTTTGGTGTCCTCTAAAACAGCCCTCTCGGAGCGCCTCGGCCTTCTCTCATGGGATCCCGAGTAGGGGATAGCGGGGACAGTGTTGCCCTTATCCCGCATTTCATCGATCTTTGCACCTATGTACGTGAGGCTCAGGAAAAAAGCGAGCAACCCGATGATAATGCCCACATAAACCAAGAGGAAGAGGAAGCTGAATATGAGCGGAGGGAAGACTATACAGGGCACTAAGAAGAAGATCAGGGCCGCTACTGCCCACCAGTTCTTATCCAGCCAGTTATCCTCCTTTTTCCTGGATCTCCCTCCAGCCACCAATGTCTTTATCTTCCACGTCTTCCTTATAAACCTATATTCAGACAGGGGAGGTAGTATAGCCTCTTTTCTCAGCTATCTAACGGATTGTAGCGGAAAGATGGCTGAAGTAAGGAAACGAGGCCGAAAACTCACCGTCAAAAAGTAAATAAAACACAATGTGTACATTTGCTTGATCACGATGGATAAGGCCATAGAGTGGAGGATACTGCAGTTCCTCTTGGAGAGAGGAGCATTCGATAAGGAGCACGCTGTGAGCAGGAGGGAGGTAAAGGAGAGGTTCAAGATAAAGGAGAGCAGTTTATCCCAGAAGATGAGGAAAATGGCATACTACAAGTGGGTTGTTGGTCACCCCGAGAGGTACAACAGGTTTTACTGGCTCGGTGAAAGGGCATTCGAGTTTTTGAAAAAGTATAGGAACTTCATTAACCATCCATACAGGGACTTTTTGTACTGAAGAAGAGGGTTTAGTGGCTTTTGTCTCCAATCAGTTTTCATTAAATATCTCTTCTAATACCAAGCAGCGGAGATCCCCCCTATCGGAAGAAGGCTCTTATTAGTCTTTTTTATCTTGATGGGAAATACAAAGTGTTTGGAGATGTCCCCTAAAAAGTGTTATCCTTAGGTAAGTTTCAAGATAGCTCATTCCTTAATAAGAGGAATGCAAGAACCGCACATGAGAAATGCAAATTCGAACAGGAGTCATCTCAAGCTTTTGGTTGATAAGCCTTGAAGTGAAGATTCCTTGTTTTTGTTTTAGCCTCATTATAACACTGTTATCTATTTTTACTTTTAAAACCATATGATAGCGAAAGTCATCTCTCAACAGCAAGCTTTCCGTTCCTGCTTTCGGTTCTTCTATATTTCATTAATTTCAAAAGATTTCCTAAATGAAATTTCCCATAGTTGACTAAATGCTCGACAAACTCCTGCTCAATAGAATCAAAAATCTTGTCAAGCTCCTTTGCCTCATGAATCTCTTTTATATTATATATGTATTTTTCTACTATCATATTGTAACAGGATTCAATACTATTCGTAAGTCCTTCTATTCTTTTTCTGATATCTTCCTTTTCTAACATGAGAATTTCTGCCATATCCTCAGCTTCTTCCTCAACTGTAGGTGCCAGTACCTCAAGCTCAAAGATATCCAGTAAAGATTCTGGTCTATGCAGCTCTCTTAGAATTTCCAGCGTTATTCCTTTTCCAGGAATATCCTCCAGAAAAGCAAGCGAAGAGAAGTACAGAAGAGATGATTCCACATATAGCTGGAAAAGTTCGCCTAATGTCGTTCCCGATGCCTTGTTTTTGATGTTCCAGAGTTTCTCTCTTATTTTTTGTAAGTGAGCGCTTGCATATTGCTGTAGGTATTGAGGGTCAGTGTACAGTTTGTTCTTATGCTCCAGAATATCTATCGCTTCCTTTATGAAATACATGTCTCCCAATGCAAGTTTGGGGTTCTTTTTCAACTTTGAGCAGTAGAATTCCTCATAATTCCCATATCGGCCGGATCCCCCCAGTCCTCTAACTGTAAAGTTGGTCGACCCATAGAATCTCTGATGATGGATGTATCCATCAGAGCATAGGTGATAATAAAGCAAAAATTTTGCATGATTTATAAAGTTGTATAATGTAATCTCTTGACCTTTTCCGCCATGTAGAGCTACATAACAATTCCTTCGTAATCCATCTACAGCTTCTCTCTGCAATCGCTCTATAGCTCCTCCAAAAGCACTTGGAGCCATTGTCCTCACTATACATATGGCACCTCTTTCTGCTATTGAAGTAAGTTCCGTTACCAACGAGCTAGCCGTTGTTATAATATAACTTGATGCATAGATTAAAGTTAATGGGCTAGTTTCATTGATATGACATTTAGCTTCACTCAGTATTTTACCTATTTCCTCTCGTGCGTTATTTGATTTAGGATGTTTTATCTTCATGCTTACTGCCCGAGAAAAAGGATAGTTACTATATTTATGTTTTATCGTCTGTAATTAGTTGCATGATTAGTTAAACAGCTGAATCCTAATGCCCTATTCCCCCTGAGACCTGAAGAGAATCAGCCAAAATAACTCTTTAACTTTTTTAGAAAGCACAGAATAGATCTGCTTTTCCATTCTCATTCTGGACTACTTTAACTATATTCGAGTTTCTTCTTCGGAAACTCCCCTTGGAGAAAGTATGCGAAGCCAGTCAACATACCTTATTACTGTACTCCACCACAATATCCATTATGGCTTTTAGCTCGCTCCTGCTCACATTACCGCTGGGGGCCAGCAGCTTCAGCAGACCTTCCTCTATTTTTCTTAACAGCTCTTTCATCCCTTATCGTGTAACTTCCCATAAGCTCGACCTCTTGATCTATTATATATGTGAATAATAGTTGATCCTTCTTTTGATAAGTTCCAAGCAAGGACTGAAGTTTTTGTTCCACCGGCTCATTACCTCCCTCATTCTTACTTTATATCTTTTCCGTTAGATTTCTCTTTTAGCATCGAGAACAGTGCTGACCAAGGATTTGGAGGACAATTTGAAGGAAAGAGAAACTCAGGGGTAAAATGGACTATAAAAAAATCATTAGCAAATCATATCTGAGATAGCGGAAGATCTTCTCTCCTTAAAGCTAGGCTTATTAATGCGAAGAAAATGGTCGATATTTAACTAAAATATTTTTACTTACTATCGATATCTACGTCGATATCAACGAGGGATAACAACACAGGAGTCCTTACGGTGTTTCGCACCTTTCTGCCGAATTTAGAAATACCTAATATTCTCATTATCCATGAGATCAACAGCTTCCTCGCCTTCTGCCACTGAGTAAAAGGGCAACATGGTTAGAGATCCAGCTGGAGCCTCTGTAGACTCTGTGACACAAAAAAGAAAGAAAGGGAAGGTATATTAGAATAATAAAATTATTACTTCGCTGTCTAGCGTTCTTCCAGATGATGTTGCTCAGCAATCTTCTTCCCCTTAGTATAATAATATGCGTCTATCGTCCTATCATGAAGATTTATTCTGACTTCATCTATAATCGCCCGAGTGGCCGGCGAGAGGTGATGCTGGGTATCTATGCCACCTAGGGCTGTCCCCAGCAGATTCCACTCTGTAATTCTCTTCCGCTCCAGCGGAAGATGAGCCGCCAATATATCACCCCCAAATACTCTGGGAATATATCAAATATAAACATTTTGTGTAACAAATGGCTACAGATGCTATAATAATCCTTATGTTAATTTTTTCATTTCTCGATCGTTTTAATTCTCTCACTTGTTAGCTGCTCCTTCACTCATGTAGTAGGTCATCAGAATTACTTGATCTGCCTCTTTGCTATTTCTGAGAAGTAGCTTTTAGTTCCTCTATTTTTCTCCCGACTTTTTCTTCGCCAAATTCATCCGAATAGGAATTAAAACCGGCTTGTAGGTTGATTAAGTTAGTTTATAGAATTGCTTTTCACCATAACGCAGCCAGACATTGATGCCATAGTATCTGAGGGCTTCTATCATCTGTTTTAAACTTTCTTCCTTTCCATAATCGAATTTCGTCCCTGTTATTTTTACTTTAGCAAAAACCAGCGCTTTTTCAATCTTCTTCTGAGGATTTTTGATCCGATAAAGATATTCATAGAGCATAAGCTGGCCCAATCCCTTTTCAACATTATCGGAGGTAAATTCTGGTTTCACCTCTATGATCCAGTCTCTGTCGGGATTTTCCATAACCAGATCTATTTCTTTTTCAACCATTCTCCTGGCGAAATTTCGCCAATCCCAATCATACTTCGCTAACTCGCTTTCTGATAATTCCCCCACTATTACACCGAATTTAGGATTTCCCGGAATCACCCCAGCTTCAGCAAATTCTCTAACCACCTTCTCATGCAGATCTTTTGCCTCTTCTCTTGAAGTATAAACTTCCTTTATCGCACTTTCCCCTAAATCAAGAACTCTCTGTAAGAAATTTAATCCATCATCGTATAAAGCAGCCCATTGAAGAATCCCATCAACAACCACCCCTACCGCACTAGAAATCGCCAAGTTTCCACTTCTAGTTTTGAAAACCCTGGAAGGAGCTTCACCCAAATTCCTAGAGAGATCCTTATTTCTAGAAAAGTCTCTTTTCCAAGCATTTTCCTCAGAGATTTCCTCAATGCTTCCCTGAAATTTGGGGAGAGGGCTATGACGGGGATCGACTCTCGTTATCTCCACAGGAATCCCATGACGATTGTAGATCTCATTCAGGAGCTCTATCTTCCTTTCGTGTCTTTGTTTATCGTAATCATCAGCATAGTACCTTATCTTGATCATGGTGACCCAAACTTAATATATTCGATCTATTTCTTATAAAGTTTACGGATATCTTATTCTTCTGTTTGTTCTAAGATTGCTTGGGATTTTCTAGCCGCACGCCCGTGCACATAGCCTCCATATTCGTTTCTAAATGCAACAGCAGCGCTATCTCTACTCTTACAACCGATCATCCCTTCTTTTTCGGATCATAATGAAACTGTTAAAAGGAAAAGTTAGGGAAAGTCAAGAAAACTTTTGGAAATCAATGGGAGAAAAAGGTTAAAAGAGGGCTGTCTTTTGGCAGAGGTGCCTATGAAGTGACAGGAAAAAGCAAGCTGGATGGAGAGCTCGTAGTGGGCCCTAGCCTGACGATGTCCGGCTTCTGCTATTCAATCTTCCGATTGGATCCTTATGCCGGTTGCGAGCACTCCTGCACTTACTGTTATACGAGGTTCCTGCCTGGTGCAAGGCCCGCCATACCCGTTGCTAGGATGGATTACCCTAAGCTGTTGCATAAAACTGCTGAGATACTGAAGAGAGCTTATGTTCAGCTGCCCCCACTCCGCATGTCCGCTTTAACCGATCCTTTTCAGCCTTTAGAGAGGAAGTTCCATCTATCGCTGGAGCTGCTCAAGATAGCCAAGGAATCGGGACTCTCTCTCATACTTTCAACAAAATCTAGCTTGGTTTCTGAGCCTCCATGGCTTGATGCGGTGAAGGAGATGGCTGATGAAGGGCTTGCCATCGTGCAGATAAGCATCGCATTTCTCGATGATAGTATCGCTAGAAAGCTGGAGCCGGATGCCCCTTCGCCCTCGAAACGGCTTGATACAGCAGAAAGGCTGAAGGAGGAGGGTGTACCTGTTGTCCTCAGACTGCAGCCAATTGTCCCCTTTCTCAACTCAGATGAGGAATTTGCGGAGAAGTATGCTGAAACCGCGAAAGCAGTGGGTGCCAGGCATGTGATAGCCGAGATCCTCAGGATTGCAAGCTGGCGGGATCTGGAACAGTTCAGGCATGTTATGAATGAGAACTCTTTTAGGAGGCTCGGTGACCGGATAACTTGGGAGCGCTTTCCCATGGGATCTCAGAAACATCCAAGAAAGTTTTGGAGATCCAGAACCTATGCATTGTTCGGCGAAGCTATAGCCAAGAGAGGACTTGGGTTTGGGCTTTGCCGCGAGGGCTTTTACAAACTCATCAGAGCTCCCGACTGCTGTGGAATTTATCTGTTAAAAAAGAGGATCCTGCGCTACACACTTTATGAGATATTACACGGCCCGAAGGCCGGATATGATTACATACGACCTGACGATGCCGGCAGAATTCCGCTGCCTGAGCTCAGAAGGAAGCTTCTAAAACATTTTGAGCTAGCTAAGGATATAGCCGGAAATAGGGCTCTGCTGAGGCAGCTTATTCCAGAGATAGATTAATAAACTAAACCTCAAAAAAATCTGCGATGGTGCACATCCGCTCTGTAGTTCCGACATCAAAGTTAAAGGAGTGGCTGGAGAATCCGGACAAAATGATAGATGAGGCGGATTTCTGGGTCTCTGCCGGCACATACGATCACTGGAGGTGGAGCTTAAATTATCCCAGAGAATATGAAGATGAATGCACTTACTGGGGATCACGCATAGAGGCCCAGGAGCTATCCGGAATATTTAGCGCGGCCAAGGGTGGAGTCGCTGCAACATCCGGAAAATTATTTGAGGAGTTCGTAAACGGGAGAAGGCCAAATATAGTGATTTTCTACACTAATAACGTCGGTATAATGGGCGCTGGTCTTGTCGTGCAGTGTGAGTTCGATTTCCTAAATCTCTTCTGGCCGGATGAGAAAAAGTCAGGAAATGTTGAATTTCCCTTCAGGTTTAAGATGAAGGTGCTCTGGCTTGAGCCCTCTGTCCTAACTGATAAATGGCGTGGTGATGAGGAGCTTACAGAGCTGTTGAAGGACTATACCAGAAGCGGGCTACAGCATATAGTGAGACCGGACGTTATTGATAAGCTCCGTCCGATGCTAAAAATCAGAGTAAGAGAGTATGGAAAATCGGGTGTTCGCTTATCATCTATTGCAGAGAGATTAAGCGTTGAGCGCCTTAGGGGGGTTCTTGAAAAGCGGGGTTTATCCTTTGAGTCCAGCGTGCTTGAACAAGTAATATCTGCGCTGAAAAGTGGAAAGCATCTTCTGCTTGTCGGTCCACCTGGCACGGGCAAGACCACGCTGGCACGTGCAATTGCTGAAGCATGTAATCTCAAGCTCGTGGAGAAAACGGCCTCAGGCGAGTGGAGCAGGGTGGATATAATCGGGGGACCGGTGTTCGTAGGAGGAGAGGTGCGCTGGAAGTCTGGAGCTCTTCTTGAGGCTATAGCAGAACATCTTACGGGAAACGGTGCCCTGCTTCTCATCGACGAGATAAACAGGGCAAATATGGACAGGGCTTTCGGGGAGTTCTTCACGATATTCGGGGGAGAATTGGATGAATGGGCAATACCCGAGTCATTGTTTCATGAAATGGAGGCGTACAAGGAGGGCAAGCTCGACAGGCAGGGAATGCTGTTAATGGAGGAGTGGGAAAAACGGCATGGTGGACCTTTGAAAGTGCCGGAGAGCTTCAGGATAATAGCCACGATGAACGTCTACGACAGACGCTACCTATTCACGCTGGGTTATGCATTGCTCAGGCGTTTTGCTGTTGTGGAGGTGAGCAATCCAAGTGAGGATGAACTGAGGAAAGTTCTTTCAAAGCGCTGCGACAATGAAGCTGTTATTAACGAGCTTCTTGGGCTTTATCAGGATCTGAAGAACAAAAATTTTGAGTTAGGAATTGCCCTTCTTATCGATTCCGTTAAATTAGCCTGCGCAATGGCGCAGAGCAGTGAGGTCAAAAAAGCGGTGGATATTGCGATCAAGATGGTGGTGGTTCCTCAGCTTGAAGGTCTGCTGCCGGATCAGCTGAAAGAGATCAAGGATGCCCTAAAGACTAGGAACTACAGGGAGTCACTGAATCTGTTTAACAGGCTGTATCAAGAGGCTGAGTACGGTGAGCGTTCGGCCTGAACTCGATGAGGAAGCCCGATTTATGTCTGAGTTCACGTGGAAGATGCTGCTCGGACTGCATGATAAACTGAAACTTAGAAAGAAGCTGAGGCTGAGGAACGTGGATCGGGATATAGTGATAGGCGGAGATGCAGAGGAAGCCATAAAGCTTCTGTATGCGGTATATGATCTCTCCTATGTAGTTAGAGAGATCCTGAGAAGAATACAGGTTGAGCTATTCGAGGAACTGGAAATTTCCAGAGGATCTGCAAGGGGAAGGGTGATTACCGGGCTGGTGGCCAAGCATTTGCCGGTAGCAATTCCTGTGAAAAGAACAAAGCTTAGACTTGAGACACCAGCAAATCTGCTGCTTGCGGCTACATTGGCCGAGATACATGCCCGATTGCTGGAGCTTATCAGCCATCTGCAGCAAACTAAGCTGGAGCCTAAAATTCTGGGAGAATTGGCTGAAAGGAGGTTACGGGACTTGATCGGAAGGTGCGAGTATCTCCTGTATGAACCGGTGCTTAGACCTCTGCTTGCTAGGGCTCGGCTGATAGCAGCAGACAACAGAAGTTTAACTGAGCTGGAGAAGACTGTGAGCATTGATGCCCTTAGAAGACCACGCGAATATAGGGCCTATCTTCGCCTTTTAAAGCTACGTAAACACCTTCGTAAAAAGTTACATCTTTTGAAAGAAGAAATCACAAAGCTCGGAGAAAAACTGTGCATAGGAGAGCTGAGTCTGGACAAGCTATACGAGCTATATGGGTTCACTCTTTTACTAAAAGCACTAGTTGAGGAGCTTAAGCTGACTAATGGCGATGTTACTGAGGATGAAAGAGCTCTAATATTTGAGCTAAAGAATGGTAGCAATGTAAGAGTCTATTACAATGTCTTACCGAATGATGTGGAATCAAGACTTGCTAGATCAAAAGCAGAAGGCCTGATAGACGGGGAACTTGCAAGAGAGCTGGTGAGGAGGTTGCATGGTATACCAGACACAGTTATCATCAAGAACTCAAATGGAGAAAAGAGAAAATTCTTGGTGGAGTATAAGTACACCAGAAGCTATAACTATCTAGTTCAGGCCCGTTTTAAGGTCTTAGCTTATCTCTATGAGTTTAATGCCGACTGCGCTGTACTTGTAGCTCCAACTCCGCGTGTGGAAGAAGGAGGAGATGAGGAGACTTCTCTTCATAAAGGCTTTTACAGCGAGATAGCGAAGTATCAGGGCGCAACTATATGGATTGACAGCAATGGTAAAGTGCTGGCAGTGATCTACGCCGATCCCAATGAAAATGCGGTTGATAGCTCTATAAAAGCAATGGAAAAGATCATCAAACTGGCACTTTGAGCTCATCTTGAGGTGCAAGATTGAGGCTCTGGTTAATTCATCCCAAGCACCTAGATCGCACCGGTTTAGTTACCATTCGAAGGAAAGGTCTCTTGGCTAAGCGGGTTCTTAAGGGAAAGACAAAAGTTATCACAATATTCCCTGAAGGATCCTTCAATAATATTTATCCTTATCCAAAGCACACAAGCGAAGAGTTTCATTAACAGTTAATGAGGAAAGTACCTAACAAAGCAGGAGTATGAGGGCATGGTAGGGTTTCAGTAATTTGCCGAAAAGTTTTTCTAAGTTCTGTCCTACTTACCATGATGTCCGGTGTATTTCCAGAGCTTCCAAAGGTTTCATTTAAATTCTCTCTTGATATAGCCACTGTTTATGCCATAGAGATGGCTTTGCATACCCACAAAATAAAAATGAGGGTAGAAAAACAGCCCTTTAGCGAAGAACTTCTTGAGGAATGGCGAGAAGCACTATCGTTACCAAATCTATTTTGGCACCTGAGGGCATTCATGTGCGGAAGGGGAATTTCAATGTCAAAGTTAAGAGACTGGGAGAACATATTATCCTCCCGCTCCTGCAGAAGAGCATGAAAATTTATGAGGATCACTGGAAGGCCATCCTACCTTTCCTGAGAAATAACGTCTCCCCGCTCTTACAAGCATGGAAAATTCATGGAAGGGAGATTCTCAAGGGGATATGCTCGGCAAGCAGGCTTGAATGGAATATCAAGGAGATAAAGGTCTTCTTTGTGGAGCCTATTGCTAGTGAGAATGGCTCAGCGGTGGGTGATGCCTTCCCCGAAGAAGGATCAATCACCTTCGAGGCTGCTAAAGCCCCGCTGCCAGTGTCTCTGCACGGCCTTACGCATGAAATAGCCCATCTGAACACCGCAGACATAGCATATCAGGAGGATATACGCAGAAAGGTCTTGGCTGAATGTGCAAATGATTTAGTGGCTCAACAAGCCCTAATTGAAGCCAAAATACTGAACAAACTCGATTTTAACGATCCCATCAGGGATATAGAGATATGGAAGACGGAATCGAGGCAGGAGTTCCTATACGATCCGGAGGAGCTCAAGCAGATCGTGGAAAACTGGTGGTCCAATCATCTTGAATCTAAGAAGAATATACGTGAATCCATCAAGGATCTTTTCGAGGAGGCTTTACCCAAAATGCCGTTAAAACAGTGAGTTGAAGCTGAGTTATTGTCAGTATCAGAGATCGGAAAACTCTGACAGCCTCGGTAAAAATTCTACATTATTTTTCTGCTACTATCAATATGTAACACTTTGGATTTTCAAAATTCACATCAAAGATCGATGTCTTCTCCCTCCAAACATCTTTCTCAAAACCGTATTTCCTCACATGAACAATGCTGAACCCTGAATTCTTTAAAATCCGCCTGAACTCCTCCTCAGTGTAGAAAAAGTGCGTTTCCCTCATCTCCTCCTGCCATCTTGATCCCTTATACTTGGTCAGGAACTCAAGGCAATCCGATATATCCATTATTATCCACTCACCCTTCATCTCATACTTCACTTTTCTCGGAGCGAATTCCTCAACAAATCTCTCAAATTTCATCCTGTAAACATCCTGCTTTATCCTGAACTCAACTCTTTGAGGGTTAGGCTTGAGGTGATCGTAGACTATTAGAACTCCATCGTCCTTCAGAATTTCATGTGCGTTGTGTAAGGCCCTTTCAACACCCTTATCGCCCTGTGAGGAGTAAACTTCATGCAAAGAGAATTTGAAAATAACAGTGTCAAAAGATGAGGATGGAAAAATCCTCTGCGTTATATCTCCTTTTATTAATATAACATTTTCCAGTTTT
>NZ_RCOS01000165.1 GCF_003947435.1 Candidatus Methanodesulfokora washburnensis | reverse complement strand
GGACAAAGGTGGGAAATGGAACTGTAGAGAAGGTTGACATTCTCCCTAAAACCACTTCATGCGACAGCGGACTCCTTGATCTGTACTACTCTGAGCTCGGAAAAGCAGTTGTGAGCTTTCTTCTTCAGGGAAAGGTTGATGTAAACGTTAATGGAACCATGAAGGTTAATGTTCTATTCTTCCCCGTTGAGGTCAAGTTCTCCGAGACTAGGACGATAAAGCCATGACATCGTGGATCTATTGGACTATTTTCTGAATAGTCTTGATATATATGAGGAGATCTTATTACAATATTTATAGATACTGCTATAATACTTATAAATAATGATTACAGCCATCAAGAAAATAAATCCTGATATGATAACTAGTGGGACTGATGATGTCTTCTCCCATACTATCTCTATTACTGGGGGAATGCCCACGACACATAACAGTATCGTCAAAATCTCCTGTTTTCTAGTAACCTCCTCCTCGTATCTTGTCCTAATATAGTGATCTAGGACGGATAGCCTTTCTTTGATCGCTTGAACTCCTTCAGATATGCGTAGGATTTCTCTAGCATGTTTTATTATTGTTATAGCTGGTTCCTCTATTGTAACGATATTGTAGTATTCGTCTAATCCTTTCTCAATCTCTTTTCTCAGCGACACAATCCTGCTAGGCTGCGCAGTTCTTTCGATATCCTTCATTTTCTTCATAAGATAGGAGTAGTATGTGCTGATCATCATCTCCATAAGCACGGAGAGTTCTACAGGCACGATGAAATCCTCCTCACGTTGTCTGAAATAATGATCTAATTTTCCATCGCAATAGGCATCTAATTTCGGAGAAAAAATTCCCAGAAAGCGACCAACAGTCATAAAGAAAGCAAGATCCTCGGTAGGGGATAGATTTACCTTAAGTACTTCTTCGGTTGCGCTTTTTCTGTATAATTTCCACTCGTCTAATCCTGTTAGAATTCCAGCAAGCTCTTTAGAGTGATTTTCGACAACTTCTTCTAAAGTATTACAACTGCAGTTATATTTCCTGATAAACACCATTGGATAAACTCTAGATGCCGGATATCTTCTTTCAACGCGGGGCTGTAATCGCCTAAGATTACTACGGATATAGTCATAAAGGGAACCTACAGGGGGCCCAAAGGGGTCTCCTTTAGAAATTCTGATCTTGATATTTTGTGATGTTCTCGTGCCCTCCTTAGAAATGAGGCACTTTGCTTTTTGGAGTTCGTATGTCATTTTGATCATCTGATCTGTTGATAGATCCACATCATTTAAGTGAATCCAAGCTATCACAACAGCAATTCCGGTGCTGTGCATGAAAAGGTGCAACCTACAGATTAGTTCTCGACCCTTGAGTTCCTTAAAATCATCATCAATAACCTTAATTTTAAGATTAGCTAACTCTCGCTGGATGTACTTGCTCTGTTGTAAATATATTGGATCAACTACTCTTCCTATAGTTTCGGATGTTTCATCAGGAAGTTTTCTTAATTCAGGTATTAATTCATTTAATTTTTTTATCTCAATATTTTTTCCCATGTCAAATGATATCATAAAAATAAGATCTACTTCCGTGAACCTTATTTCATCGGCCATCAGCAGTTCAGCTATCCTCTAATACTTAAACTTCTCCATAAACCGGCCACTAAATTTAGGATTATTTAAAATTTCTTTAAAAGAAATAAACCTAGCAAAAGATTTATATTGATTATCATCCCTCTCATCTTAGTGTCGTTATGGTTCAGTCTCAATGGGAACATGCTATCGGTATAGTGTTTGAGGGAATAAGAGAATATCTAAGCGATGAGGAATATAATAATATATATAGGTATATACAAAAATATATAACACCCAGTAAACCAAAAATGCGTGGTGTTTGTATTCAGGTTATAGGCTCGGGCACGGAATTACAGTCTCCTGTTAAACCAGATGAATTAGAAAAAATATTTCGTGAAGCAGTCAAAAAATTTGTAAAAGAAGAAGAAAGGCAGAAAAATATCTGTAAAAAAGTTTCTAATATTATAGAATTCTTTTTTAAATAAGGGTAAAATATCCTAAAAATCTAATGTGGATATCTTTAATTCTTTAGCAGTTGCGGAAGTCTCTTCAGCTGTTCTATTATATAGTCTGAACTTTTCAACGATATTGGGACAGTCCAGCAATCCAGAGGTATTGATGGCTCTATTATCACACCTTTTACCGCCATATAGATCCAATATGTCCTCCACTTCACCGGATCCTGCCGGCATGCACCTCTGTAATTCTCAACTACATCTTCAACTCCAGGATAGAAGTGTCCGGATGGACCGATATGCTGAACAACACCCTTTACCCCGCTATCCCTTAATATATCGGAGAAAGCATTCGAGATCTCCTCCGACAACCTGTATACATGGGAGTAAGCGTCCTGTGTCAGTATTTTCTCCATAACCACCTTAGCAGCCGTTAAGGAGAGGGGATTTCCGCTGAAGGTGCCCGAGTGAGCCACCCTTCTCTGTTCTATTACCCTCATTATCTCCTCCCTTCCAATTATAGCGCTGAATGGAAGTCCTCCTCCAATAGCCTTTCCGACAACTGCTATATCGGGTTTCACCCCGAACTTCTCTGTAGCCCCTCCCTTTGCAATCCTCCCAGCTGTTTTTATCTCATCAAATATGAGGACAATCCCATACTCATCGGAGAGCTTTCTGAGCCCATCCAAAAATCCCTTCTTAGGAGGAACAACACCCATGTTCAGGGCGACAGGCTCCACTATGATCGCAGCAACCTCATTCTCATGCTTTCTAAGGATCTCCTCAACTGAGTTTAAATCGTTGTAAAGAGCTACAAGAGTGTTCCTCTGAAGATCTGATGGTATTCCAAGGCTCTCTCTCACAGCTAAAGGCATTTTTCTGGAGCCAAGCATCCCCACAGGGGGAGAAACTGAGACAAGAAGCTGATCAACTCCACCATGATAGCATCCCTGAAACTTTATCACCTTCTCCCTTGCCGTGTATGCTCTTGCAATTCTGAGAGAATGAAGCACTGCCTCAAGCCCAGTCGATGAGAACCTCACCATGTCCAAATTCCACGCTGATGTAAGGAGCTTTGAGACCTCATAGGAATCCTCCCACTCCCCTCCAAACAGAGCTCCCTCCGACACCCTCTTCTTTATTGCTTCAACCAGCATTTCGTTTGAGTGTCCTATAAAGAGAGCTCCATACGCACAGCACAGGTCTATGTACTCATTTCCATCGACATCGTACACAATTGCCCCCTCTCCTTTGGTGAAGTAGAGAGGATATGGCTCCATGTGCTTTATGCTTGCGCTCACACCAAGGGGCATCAGCTTTTTTGCCCTTATATAGAGCTCATAGGATCTCCTTGTCTTTCTTTTGAACTCCTCAATCACCTGATCTGGACTTAACTGAGCCATCCTACTCCCTCACCTCCCTCAAGCCCTTTTCATCCACAAACAATACTTTCGGCCTTTTTCTGTGAAAATCCGGGGCTAAAAACACGGAATATGCACCACAGTCCATTATCGCGAGGAGGTCTCCCTCCTTTAGCTTTGGAAGATCGACTCCTGCTCTAATCAGATCTATTGATGCACAGCTTGATCCATATACATCGGTCTCCTCCTCAGCTCCACCCATTCCTACAGGGATAATTCTGTGGGATACATAGGATGCTGAGTTGACAAAGTAAAGAGAGGTATCAACAACTACTAGCTGGTTCCCATTCCAGTCCTTTTTAACGCTCACCACTTTAGTCAACATTAGGCCAGCTGGGCCAACAAGGAACCTTCCCGGCTCAAATATGATGTGTCTTTTTCCCCTCAAACCTCTCCTTATCTCCTGCATAACGTCATCCAGATCAGGAGTGTTCGGATCCAAGAGGCCGGGCGTCTCCTTTAGTGGATAGCCGCCACCTACATTTAGTGCCGGAACCTCTATCCCCTTTTCCTCCAAAAAGTCAGCAGTCTCATCAAGAAAAGCGGCATTCTGCCTGAATACATTCAGCTCGGATATCTGTGTCCCCACATGAGAGTGGATCTGGGTAAAGAAGAGCTTTTTATTCCCCCTAATTTTCGCAACAGCCTTTAGCAGATCCTCCCTGTCAAGTCCGAAGTGGGCGGGCAGGGCGAACGTTTTAGGGGGCGGAATTTTAGGCCTCATCCTTATCCCTATATTCAGTCCAGAATTAGCCCTTTCCACTAAAAATTCCACTCTTTTCAGCTCCTCCAGTGAATCTATATTGAGGGAGCCTATTCCCATTTTGATGCTCCTGCTTATCTCCTCATCCGTCTTATATGGGGAGTTAAATATTATCATTGCTGGATCAAGTCCTACTCTCTCTGCTACATCAAGCTCTAGGTCAGATAGCACATCAGCCATTGCAGAAAGCTCCTTAAATGTACTGCATACATCATACAATCTATTTGCTTTATAAGAGTAGGCTATGGAGAAGTCTCCAAAGTACTTTGCAGCCGTCTCTTGAAATGCTTTATACCTTTCTACAATTTTGCTCTTAAAGAATAAATATACGGGAGTACCATGCTCCCCTGCTATATCCATGAGGAAAGACTCATCCAACCCGCTCAAATTCATACACCTCCCTTTCAATCCATCCTTTATTCTCATTCCACCAATCCCTGCCGAACAGCTCCAGTGCTATTTCCTCATAGTACCTCAGTATCCTATCCGGAAGATCAACATCCCTCATCTCCATGAGCTCCTTCCACCTCTCCTTGCAATCACACGGGTATTCCCAGGCCTCCTCGAGGTAATCGGGATCCCAAGTGTACTGATACATGCTCAGCAAAGAGAGAATCCTATCGGTGCACTTTTCGCAGTTTTTAGCTGAAATTGCCATGGTTTCGCTGCTTATAAGGCCCCCTATCACTACTTTTTTTGAGTATTCCTCGCCCAGATCTAGAAGCGCTTTTATCAGGCTCCATAGCATTGGGAGTTTGTACTTTCCCCTCTCATACAACCAGTTGGTCAGAGTGTATCCTTTTCTCAAGTTCATCACCATTAGTATGACATAATCGGATCCGTTGTCGATGGACCACCTGATTGATTTCACTGCATCGTCAATGGCTTCAGATTCCGTCAGAAAAGGAGGTTTGAGGAGGACATGGGTTGCTGAAACAACTCCTTTTTCTCTGCAAATTCTGTAGAATCTCAGAAAAGAGGCCTTGTTTTCTCCTTTGTTTATTATAAGCTCCCTTATGATATCATCACTGCTCTCTAATCCAACTCCAACTTCAAACTGGATATTCCCAAGAATATCAACGGTCTTGGTGATCTTCTCCTCTGTGACGAAGCCTGCCCTGCTCTCAGTCCCCATATACTCCACGAATCCTGAATCCCTTACAAGCTCTGTTATTTTTCTTCTTGCATCTTCAGGAACTTCTCTTTCATCATAAAAAGATCCTATTGGCACCAAATGTATGTAGGGAGATCCTCTCACAATGCTGAGGGCAAATGATGCCTGAGCCACAAGGATTTCACTTGGCAAATCCCTTCCCTGCCCCCCATAATTACACATGGTGCATCCTCCATTCTCTATGTTCCAGCTGCACCCCCTTGTCTCAAGCTCTATTAGTGGAAGATTGTAGGGCTGTCCCCTGTAGTTTCTTGGAAGATAATAAACAGTGGGAGGCCAGATGAATGTCTTTGGCGGATCGAACATTCCCTGTCTCAGTTTCTTCATCACAGTGCGGAGAAACATGCCCATATGAACGAGGCAAGATAAAAATATTTAAATTTACCTTCCCTCTATTATTCGGGATCGATATGAAGCAGTACGTCAAGCCAAGAATCAGAAAATATTCTATATTATTTAGATTTAGGCCTGAGGACAAGGTGATGGATCTGAGGAAGAGAGGAGGAAAAGTAATCCCATGAGCTTCATTCATAATGTACCCTGTAATGCACAAGCACATGCATTAGGTTAGTATGGTTATGTGATAATTCTTATCCTTGGGTCGCCATAGAGGACATACAACCTCCACACTGGACTTTTTTCCTTGTATAGCACTTCTCTTGCCCCACGAAGAGCTTCTCCTACAGGCTTCTTCTCTCCTATCAATCGTTCGTAGAACTCAGTAGCAAATTTAATTGCATCATCATCGTGAACGGGTGCTAGGGCACCTATAAATAAACTAGTCCCCTGCCTCATAAATGCTTCTGCTTGGCTCATTATCTGTGCATCTGTCACCTCTGCTGTCCCACATGCATTCGCAAAAACCAAACGCGGTGCGGGAATTCCTTCAAGTTGTTTGTCCGGATCCCATTTATAGTCTCTAATTACCCACTTGACCTTCTCCCCTGCTATATCTGCATGACCGGCAAAGTGAAGAATATCCCAAGAGCGCTCCTTTAAGATATCACTCAATTTTTCATCTCCATCAATATACGACTCTACATGGATGCTGTATCCTTCCAGTCTTTTCCCTAAATCTTTTATTTTGTCTTCAATGCTATCTATCTCCTTTTTAACATTAAGTTCTGCAAATTTCTTTGCTGCCCTCTTTCCCGAATCGCCTATTAATAGTATATTTAAAATAAAGTCTCTCTCTCTTCCTCCTATGGCTTCTACTTTCACCTCTAAAACCCTGCCAATGGGTATTTTAATACCAAGAGGTTCATTGCCTAAAGGAAATGCTTCCCAAGGGATGTTTAAAGCTTCCTTGGGAAGGTGTAGTATACCGATAACTCTTCCACTATTTTCTTCAATTTTTTTAAGTACTTTTTCTTTTTCAAAAAGAGACTCCCATACTGTGTTTTCTTCTTCAGTCTCCCGGCATTTTTCTTCAAATCTCTCCTTCTCTTCTTCTTTACCTCGAAAGCTACCACTCCTATAATAGCTTCCTCTAGCTATGTAATGAAGTCCTGTGGAATATACGAGAGAGGCTACTTTAATACTAGGACTTTTTCGGGGTATTGTTGGTATTTTTATATTGTTTCTATCATCATAAAAATTCGCTATACAACTTTCTATAGAAATTTCATCTGTTTTTAATACTACATGTTCTATACTGTCTCTTACATTAATTATCAGGCTTTCTAATTCTTCTGGCTCCAGTTTATCTAACCCTTCTTTTAATAATTCGGCGTGTAGCTGCCTTTCTACTTCTAGTGGATTGGGATTCATGCCCTTTATGTTAATCTCAAATCTTATATCATATCTCCACTGCTCTATAAACTTTCCTGGCTCTCTGAGGAAAAATCTCTCTATATCATCAAAGGAAGAGTAATACTCCTTCAAGAGCGAATAGATTAGGCGGGTAAGTCCCATATCAGCGGGTTTATCTATGTCATAACCAAAAAGAACATATCCTTTATCTTTTCTTTCTCTAAACAGGACATTTAGTGTCCTCAGACAAATACCAATAACTGGATAATATTCAGGAAATCTTAACAAACTTCTCTTCACTATTTCATTTTCTTCTTTTACACCTCTTTTATAAAGTTCCAAAAGAAATTTTACTATAATAGGTAGTGCTATTATGTTCTGAAATTCTATCTTTCCTGCCTGTTCAGTTACCGTAAATCTTGGTGTTCCCTCTACCAACTCTTTCAAAATCTCTTTTGCTTTCTCGGTTTGCTGGGCTTTATAATAAAGATCCTCAAATTTTTCTATAATTCTTAAAAGAGTCATATTTAACCATGATATTACTTCATTTTTCTCTTTTTCATCATCAATAACATCTAATCCCTGTAAGAAGATCATAGCAACAGCAACAAGTGGAATTATTGGTACTCTATTTCCGTCTTCATCTACTCTCTTCCATCTTAAACTTTCTGTTTCCAATCTAAGTCCACTAAGTGTTGCATTTATCATTTCTTCAGGTATTTCTTCTATTATTTCCTTAGGTATATCTCTCCAGTAACCTTTTTTTCTTCCCTTTTTGAGCGTGGATATGGAACGTTCTTCTATAGACTTTACAGTTTTATTGATTTTTTCCTTTACTTTATAGTCTTTATATATTTTATAATAATAATTTAATATAGTAATTACCGTTGCAGTACTCCATAGATCGGGAGAGAAGTGCATATCCTCATAGCCGGGAATGTACACATGACCGTAGGAATCATTTCTTCGTAATTTATCGCTTATGAGAAGGTTTATTATCTTCTTAACAGCATTATCTATCCTTTCTTCTAAACCTTTCTCCTGATAAATCTTTTTATCCATTAAGAGCTCCTTGGCTTTAACAAGTGCTTCTAAGACAGTGCAGTTTCCTACGGGAACTAAACTTTCTGGGAACTTTCTTCCCGCTATATATTCAGCTGGGTAGGAAAATCCTCCTTTTTTCGTTGCAATATCTGTGCATTCACAAATAAATTCGATTATATCTGTAATATTTTTATCTATCGTTGCTTTCTCTTTCTCTTTTTCCTCTGCAAATATTACAAAAGCCTGTGATAGATAAATCCCTAATATGTTTGCTAATGTGAGCTGTTGTCTTTCTTCAAGAGTATTCCATTTTTCGGTGAACTTTTTTATACTCCACGTTTCAGATATTATTTGTTGCTTAAGATCGCCGAGCGATATGCCCTCGGGAAGCACCCCAAATATCTTCCAAGGTTCTTCAAGCCAGCTTTCAGCAACCTCTTCTATATCATGAATAATTTCCTCCAGCTCTTTCTTATCCAATTTTCCTCCTAATCTTTCCTTTAGATTCTCCTGCTGCATTTTTGGTTGCTGTGCCTCCATCCTTAAAAAATTCCTATGTTTTTCTTAAAAAGGTTTAGCTTAAATTTTTAAATTAAGCTTTTTAAATTTCATTAGCTTATCGCAGTGTGGCATTATGCTGAGAGTACTCCCTAAGAAAACGGTCAAAGAGCAGATAGAAGAAGAAATCGGGTATCTTTTTGATGAGGAAACAGGTTATGTCTATGAACTGAATGAAACAGCCTGTAAAATTTGGATTTTAGCTAAGGATGGACTTACCGATGAGGAGATAATTAAGAGAATGTTCCAAGAATATGCTGTGGACAAAGCAATACTGGAGAGAGATGTGAAGGATTTTCTTGAAAAGCTGATGAAATACAGGCTGGTGGAGGTCATCAGATGATTACAGTAGCGGTTACAGGGCTTAACTCATTTCTAGGAGCTCCTGGTATGGGAATAGTTCATGCCCTGAGGTTATCCAAGGATAAAAGCCTCAGAATAATAGGAATTGATTATTCTCCATTTTCTGATGGTTTTTTCAGCGGTCAGCTTGATGGAACTTATGTAATTCCGACTCCTAAGGATAGCAAATTCCTTGTAGAGCTGGGAAGGATAGCGAAGACCGATAGAATAGATGTGATGATTCCATCTCTTGATGCAG
Source organism: Candidatus Methanodesulfokora washburnensis (assembly GCF_003947435.1). Taxonomy (GTDB): domain Archaea; phylum Korarchaeota; class Korarchaeia; order Korarchaeales; family Korarchaeaceae; genus Methanodesulfokora; species Methanodesulfokora washburnensis. Next base: position 9,960 of record NZ_RCOS01000165.1, on the reverse strand, counting down.
AGGTTATTCTCCTCTCTAGGATGAAGGAGAAAATTGAGTCAGATCTTGGAATAAGGCTTCTGATTCCTGATCCGAGTTGCATCATGAGGGTGAGGGATAAGGTAGCTCAGCTGCGCTTTCTTGAAGAGAACCGTATACCTTATCCCAAAAGCAAGGTAGCATCATTGCACAATCTTAATGAGTTAACAGATATCAGATTTCCGGTTCTGATAAAATGTGAAGATGGTGCATTTCCCGCATTTAATGAGGAGGAAATGAGTGTTATCATGAGGAGGCTGAAGAGAAGGAAGTTTGTCGTGCAGGAGTATGTGGAGGGGGATGAATACAGCATCTGTCTCTTAGCTTACCCGAAGGGGGAGATATATGGGTATGTGATCCAGAAGAAGATGGCCCAATCGGACATAGGAGCGACCCTAGTAGGGGTTACCGTGGATAGACAGGACGTTCTCGAGATCTCAAGGGATTTTGTAAGGAAACTGGGTTGGATAGGTCCCATGGAACTTGAGTTCAGGGGAAGGGATAAGCTCTATCTTACGGACATAAACCTGAGGTTTCCAGCTTGGGTTTCACTGACAGCAGCTGCTGGCGTAAATCTCCCTTATGCTGCCGTTCAGTTGGCCCTTGGGAGGAGGTATGAGGTTGGAAAGCAGAGGACAGGGGTCGTGATAGTGAGAACAGTCAGAGATGTCCACATAAATATCTTCGATTTGTTCAAGTTTTCCAAGTCGAGGCAATTCTTAGGCCAGGACAATAAGTTCATAGCACAATAGTTATCTGCTGTTGCAGGAAGCGTTATCTCACTGTTTATCAAGCCAGCTATGACGCCTGAAAGGCTCTTTATTGAGATTAAGTAGGAGCTTTATAAGGATCTGATCCCCTGTTTCACGATCCCGCATGAGGTATATGAAGCTTATCATAAGGAAGTGCTTCGCAATGTTTAGCTTCAGGCCTAGGCAAGATCATAGGGATAGGGAGGAGAATAGGGGGCACTGATATGAGCGAGGACAAGTATGTGGAATATCCAAGCACAAGCTATAAAGAGATGGGAAGGATATTCGGAAAAGAGCAGATAAAACTCTCCAAAATTACCGGTTGGGTCTTCAAGATTCCAAGCAAGGACTCCATCCTCATAGCTTATAAAATAGAGGCAATACTCAGGGAGATATTTCCGGAGATCCTTGAGGAGATAAGGGGAATTGCTGAGGAGACGGGATATGAATATCCAGTGGTTTTAGCAAACATAGTCCTGTGCGGATCTAGGGAATATCTTGAACTGAAGGAGATGTGCATCTCGATGGCTGTCAGATCAGAGCTTGGGTATATCCTAGCCCTAAACTATGAGCAGTGGGAGGAGCTGAAGGTGTTCAGATATTTTTTCAGGAGGAATCCAATCTCCAGGCTGCCTTCTGTGAGCGGCACGGACTGCTACATAGGGGCGACTGATGGGATGAACGGAGTAGGTCTAGCACTGACAAGCCTGAAGGTATCGGATAGAATATGCGGTATAGGGATATCCCCTCAGCTTCTCTGCAGAATCGCACTTGATTCATGCAGAAGTGTGGATGAATTCATCAATCTGGCCAGAAGAGTTCCCCATCTCCTACAGTGGAACTTCCTTGCATCCGATGGGGACAGGGCAGTTAAAGTGGAGGTGCATGGAGGAAGAAAGCTAAAGGTAATAGAGATAAGTGATGACATATTTGTGGCCGGAAACCATTTCGAAGGTCAAATTAACTCTCCATCTTATAAAAGAGTGAAGGAGGTATATTATTTCCTGAAAAAGAGGAGGCCGAGAAATCCTGAAGATTTAATAGATATTCTGGGAACTCATGATCCTGAGATATGCTTTCATGGATCTGATAACCACCCTCCGGTGATCTCATCCTCAGTATACTGGCCGGCAAAGAGAAGGGCATGGATAGCCTCTGATAAACCCTGCAGTGCGTCTTTCAGGGAAATATATTTAATTCAAACTTAAGAAATCGAATTAAGAGAAAACTCAGCTACGCCTAAGAAATCTTTTTAAGCTTCCTCCCCCTGAAAAGGGGGGAGGAAATATGTCGTTACCTGACGATCTCTGTTCAATATTAGGTGAAGGAGTGTGTCAGAAAGTTAATGCATTCCTATCATACATGAAACAAATTCTAACTGCCGAGGAGATGAGGGATTTTATGGATAGTTTTATTGAGAGACTAGAGGAAACTTTTCGAACGAAGGCTCATGGTACAGCTGTTCGTAGTCTCCGACGTATTGATCGGAGTATACTGTCGATAGTAAGAGATATTGCTATCACAATTATAAAAAACCATATAAAGAATGAAGAGAAGAAAGGAAAATGTATAGAAACTGCTTATATCTACCTGTAGGCGTCAGCATGTCGAAGCTGTTCCTCCTGATACCTCTTGAATCCAAGATAAAGAAGACAAAAAATATACAGGATCCTTTCACTTCTCTGCTAGTGAAGTACCTCAACTCAGATTTAATAAGCATAAGCGATGTCGAAATAGACTCAATTAAAGGGATTCTCATAAGTCTAAGGGAGGAAAAGAAAGATGAAACTGAAAAGGAAATAGGAATAGAAGATAAAGAGATATTGATTGTGTCGAAAGATAACATAGAAGATTTTAGTGCTTTAAGAAGCTTCGAAAGTGAATGCTTTGAGAAGCTTGAGAAATATAAACCGGACAGTATCTGGAGTTCCTAGTCTATATAACTGATAGCGAGGAGAAATTTTATAAGGTCACAAGGTTTCCCGGAGATCCCGAAAAAGGATGGCTTCTTTACTCGAAACAAGTGATGGGCTCGAAGATATTAGGAGGAGTGAGAAGGCTTGGAGCCATAATGCAAAACGAACCCCAGGATCAGGTCAATGAGTTATCTTCTCTCCTTATATCAGTTGCAGCTGTTACTATAGTAATTGCTAACAGGCTTTCAAGCATAAGAAAGAAGTTAGATGAGACCCTAGAGAGGCTAAAGGGCACGTTGTCAATAACCGATTATGAGGAGTTCTCCAAAGACATCATTGCACTTTCAAGAATATGTGATGAGTATATTCTCCTTGGAAGACGCTCTTCTAACGGGGAACTCATTCCTTATGTGAGATCAGAGCTCTGTGCGGGGCTTCTAATCAAATATGGGAGGATATCTGGCATAGAGAAATTCAAAGATGAGGTTGAGGCTAGAATTGACACGCTCAAGGATTATATGGGATCAAGGATAAGCCTTAGAGCAGAGAGGAGCTCAGCAGATATATTAAAGGAGATAGAGTCGATAAGCAGGTTACAAAATATTTTTAATGATATTATGAACTATATAAACATAATAATAGCTGCAGGCATAGCAATAAGTTTCTCTGGAAGCATAAGCACGCTAATTAAGCTACTTCCTCCCGGAATAAATGAGTTTGTTTGGGGACTCATCCTCTTCTTGCTGGCTTTCCTTATACTCTTAGCATCGAGGAACCTTCAGGAGAGAAAGTACTTTCCCCTCTTCAAGATGGACCTAAGCGAGGAGGATATAAGAAGTATACTGAACTGTGAGGTTCCGAGTGGAAGGAAAATGAAATTCGATCAGGTGCTCGTTGATCTCTCCGGAGGAAGCAAAAAAGCAATCTGGAGGATCAAAAGGATAAGAGGAAATCCTGTTATTACATTCCATGTAGAAGCTCACAGCAACAAAGCATATAGAATCCAGTGTATCTCTTTCGAGACAACAGGGTTAAAGCCGGAAGAGGCCAAAGAACTCTCAAAAAGATGCATTTCCTCCCTTTTGATGGAGCTTAGGTCAAATGGGGTCCTAAAAGAATCCCCTGACGGTGTCCTTCTTTATATATTTAGTATACAATCAAAAGAACCATAAGATTCGTGTTTTTCCTGGAACTCTGAACTGAGAAGTGAAGTTAAAGCCGTGAGTAAATTCTTTTCAAATATAGTAGTTTAAAATCAAAGTTCACAGATTTAGCACTTAAAATATAAAATTCTTTCGCAGATTTGTCTACAGTTTCTAACCTCTATTAAATCTTTTCGTCTCCTATCAGGCCAAGCGAAATTTCATCGGCTAGACAATCTTGCCTTCTCAAACTAACTATAGGTCGATTTCCCTGTCCCCCACTTAATGTACCCAAGTATCATAGCTAATATTAATATTATAGCTATCACTAAGATATAAATTTGGGAAAGGGTCTCAGGAGGTAATGGCTCAACACCTCCTTTGCCTTCATATACAGCAATGATGCTGACAGGTTCAAGAACATCAAGCTGGTAGCTTGGGCTTGTGAAAGTTTCATTTCCAACATGCAGTTCCTTAAAAACGTAATTGTAAGAAGGTTCGGAAATGACCTGTGAAAAGGTTATGTTATGTTTTGTGCCTAAGTTCAAGTAAAGCGAGGTAGGCAGAGGATAATCCTTCCCATCTACTTTAACAACTGCTTTGCTTAGTCCAGTCTCGTTGAGAATGACTTGGCATAGTGTTTTGTTTGAGACTGACTCTAATTCCTCCGCAAGGGATTCGTTGAAGAAGGCTGCTGGGTTGTACTTCTTGCTCAGCTCAAGAGCCTCCTTAAATGCTGTAACATTGAGAGGCTCATACTTTGCACTCTTGAGACGCTCCTCAACTTCGTGTATATTGATGTACTTTGTAAATCCGAGTTCTGTTAGAAGCTTCGTTACGTTGCTTGGCAATCCATTTTTAGCTATGTATTCTCTGCCTTTTATAAAAGACACCTCGTTTAAGTAGCCAGACTTGTTCAGCTCCTCAACTATTTGTTCTAGAAGTGGAACAAGCTTGCTGTAGTAAGTAGAAGCGTTCGCAGCGTACATTCTGGCATTCCTCAGCTGTAGATAGTAGTACTTTGTATTATTCATCTCTATAGCTCCGTTAGCCCTCGCAAGAGACTCGGTGGAGGCATTCAAGTAAGCCAAGTACAAGTATTCGTAGAGCAAAGCTTTCGACTCCGTGTTGTTAGGTAGCTTGTAAAAAGCCTCAGGAACAGTTGGAGGAGGAACAAGAAGAGTGTAGTTAAGAGAAGGGTCATTATACAAATAACTTAAGACTAAAGAATCTGTAGCAGAATTTATAACTTTACCTACAATAACTCCTGCAACGTTTCCTATGAAGGCCCCTGCAACAGTTCCCTCAGGTCCTACAGCAGATCCTAGAGCAGACCCTACAATTATACCTATATCGGTAGCTAAACCGGTAACTGCCGGGCGAATTAATTTGTAATCATTAAATGTTTTAATTTTTTGCTCTTGCATAGAAACTATAACGGAAATTTTTTCATTTGTAATGTCAAGGGGAAAGGAAAGAGTAAATATTGTACAAGGGGCTGTAATGGCCTCTAACTCCTTCAATTTCTGATAAGTTTGAAGAACTTCTAAAGGTATTCCTATAATCTCTGCAGTTTCTCCAATTGCATAAGCTCCGCTTGTGACTTCAATCATCCTTGATGCCTCTTTAGGATTTAACAAAATTACTTTAAAAATTGTTTTATAAACTTCGCTATATGAATCAAGTAATCCTCCTAAACTCGCATCCATAATCTGCTTTATTATATCATCTAATGAGACTACCTCTGGTGGTGGAATGAAGTGCCATTGTGCTTTACATCGATAGAATATTGTTGTTGTTTCGCCGGGTTTAATGGTAATGCTTGAACGCGTGCCACTTACGGCTACAGTGTTCTCGTCTAATTGAGTCGCTTCAACCAGCCGAGGGTCATCTATGATTACGCCATATTTAGAATGATCCGATGGCAATATAATAGTGGTGGATAATGAGCCTGGGATTATTATATCGAAGTTTCCCCTGTTTTTCACCACTATAGAGACTAGAAAGTCTTCTCCTTGAACGGGAGGTCTAATAGCGCGAGAATACGTCTCAATCGGGAGTGTTGATGGAGTTGCTATTTTTGCAGGAATTGTAGGCTGGTATTGTTCAGCCTTTGTTTGTATAATCCAGTAGCCATAACTTATGATTTCTAAGGCAGGAATAACGTTTACCGTGATCGTTGTATGTTTGGGTATTCCGTCATGGTAAGCGACTATATCCGCCTTGTATGTGCCTGGTGGAACCTCTTTTGCAACTTTAATCGTTAACGTGCTGTCGAACGGCGGAGTCCCCGAGCTCGGATTAAACTCTACTGTAAACCATAGGTTCTCAGAACCCAGCGAATTACCTTCCTCGGTCATCCAATCAAAAAGCGACAACGAAACGCTAGACGGCGTTCCCTCAATCAGTGACACTGAAACAGGGACTGTAATAGAGCCACCACCCTGCATGATGCTGAACGAGGTGCCACTCGTCGAAACTGAAAAGTCGAAAGAAGTAGCCTGACTGACGTATACGGTCTTGCTGATGCTTTCCTCAGCTCCCCTGTCATCCTTCACAGTGAGGGTAACTATGTATGTTCCCGGGGAGGTGAAGACGTGTGTAGGATTCTTCTCACTAGAAGTTGTACTATCTCCGAAGTTCCAGTGCCAGGAGACCACGCTTCCATCAGGATCGTAGGATCTATCATTAAAGCTCACACTATCACCGGCTAGGGGGTTCGAGGGGCTGTACGAGAAGTCTGCTACTGGAGGCTTGTTCTCAGCTTCAACCTTTTTAAGCTCCTCAATGGAGGTCCCAATAAGGTCTATCTCACCTATAATCATCCCTGTGATCGTAGATTCTGTTGCGCCTGTGGTTGGTGTAGTGCTTACGCCGAGTGTAACATTTATGCTGAGTTTGGTAGTCACACCTTTATAGTAGGTAACTGTACAGTAGTTGCACTTGATATAAATTTTGTTGTAGGCTTTGTTATAGATATAATTGTAGATAATATAAATCCAGATTTCATTGTAGATTTCATTGTAATTGTAGGTTCCCGTGTAGCTCGGGTTTATCAGAATCTCTCCAGACAAGGGTGCAGCTGTGCTGAGATCCACAGTACTAGAGCTAAGCTTTTGAGGAAGAGGGATAAATGTTATAGGAATCCCGTTGGATAAGAACTCCTCCAGCTCAACATCATACTTCACCCGTGTTGCGCTGACCTCCTCGATGGTGACGTTGAGAATAAACTCAAAGTCCCCTCCACCACCGAGCTTAACAACATACCTGTAAAGAAGCCAGTCACCGGCCTTGTATATAACATCAGCAGGAGTCGCAAGGGATAATATCGGTGCTGGAAGCAATAAGGCAATAAGTAAGGCTGCTAGGATGCTCCTACTCACAGCCACACGCCTCGCTCTAAACTCAAGGGAATTTTTATATAAACTTTTCATATGGTTTCTATTAAAGTCAGGATTGAGGTAATTTTTAAGGATGGTAATAGATAAATGCATTTTATGATACATACATTTTAAATATAGTTTCCAAATAGAAATTCTAAAAATGTGTACAGCCAATGCTCTACGCATATCTGTTCCCCATAAGTTCCTTGAGTGCAAGTCTATGCTTTTAGACAGCTTAATCTTGAGAAACTAAAAGAAAAAATAAAACTAGTTACGATTTAACAAAGACTATAATATATAGTGTTTCCTACTATAATGACGTCCCACTCGTTACCTGAGCCGTAGCTGCAGGTTGCACCTATGCAGTATTTCAAAGGTGATTCTAGCGTATGGCTTGTGTTTCCCCGTGGAATATCCATTACCCGGGCCATGCATACTGAAAGTTATTTCCATCCTCGATGAGTTCATCTGATTGTAACTGTATACTTTTCTCTACATCTTTTTGTCGAGAAGCCAAAACTTCTCTTTCCTCAGGAAGCTCAAAATTAACCTCTGCGGTTTTACTTGTGTACCAGCGCTATTTGCTCGGAGTTAAGGGAACACTAATCTGATCGGAGTAGTAGTTCACAGGAAAGTAGTTCACAGGAAGCAAGCCTAACTGGCGTAACAAATCGTATAACGAGCTCAACAAATTCCCTAGCCAACCTGACAAACCCGCTTTATTCAAAGTAATTGATGTGGAGAAAGTGTAAAGATTAGCCGGATAGCCTTTTTCATCATTTAAGGTAGGCCGGAAATTCGGTTGTAACAAACCCAAAGGAGGAGAACAAATAACTACACTACTTCCAGATATTTGCAACTCAACAGGGTTTTGTGATGGCTTTTTTAAACCTTTAACGACTATTTCTAACTCTTGCCCGTATCCTACAATGAATATCTCGTGCCCCGGAGGATTAAATCGAATCCCCCCGAGGTTAACCACATATACAGGAATTTCCTTCAGAATGTAATCTTCTACTCCTCCTATATTAGGAAAGAAATATCTCTCCAATATATCAACCGCAATCTCTGGTGGGTTAGGTGGAAGGAAGTTTTTAAACACCAACTCCCTAGCGTTAAAGAGAATGAAGCCCTTAATTGTTCCAAAGTTCTCAACATAGTCGGAGACCTCAATCGCGGTCTGAGGAAGTTGAAGTATTGCATCAAAAAGCTCAACGGCATTTTCATCAATGACATTATCATGAGCCACTACTACCAGACTAACCACGCTGGATAAGTCTTCAGGACTTAATAAGCCGTTTTGTATCAATTGATTGTAGATGCTGTTTTTTAGCTCTCGTATCTCTGTGTCGTTCAGTAACAGCACTATAGACGTATCACCAGGGATTATTTGCAATGTAAAGCTGTAGCTACCGTCAGTCTTGTTTTCGATGAGGCTTGCCTTCATCTTGATTCCAGCTCCGCTTTGGCTTGAAACCGAAGGAGAAAGAGCCATCTGTTCTGCAGTAAAGACTTTCACATCATCAAAGTAGCATGTTACTCCCGCCCATGCTGATGAGACTTCTAGGCCGTTAATATTAGTTTCTGTGATTTTCACATTTGAGGCTTTCAGCTCATCGTTGACCCAGACAGAGAACCTGTTTGCCGACCTATCTAGGACCACCCTGACCTTGTACCAAATACCAGGTGTGTAGGGTTGAAGCTCTATATCTTCCTCTGCCCCAGCACCGTTAATGAAGTGGACGACCAAGTACCCATCGGCCCTGAACGCTACGGTCACATAGTACTTCCCCCAAGTAGCCTCATCCCTGTTCCAGAAACCAACAGATCCCACACTAGCGTGCGTGCTCACTGGATTTTGGGGGTAGCTTTCAGCCATCATGTAGGCTTCGAAACCTATCATCCTTGCAGTGGTGCTGAAGCGTTTCTCAGCAACACTGCTCCAGCCATATGCTCCTAGCAGCTGGAAGGACTTTGATGGGGAGTGATAGTGATAACTTGTTACAACCTGATACCGGCTACCAGCACCATCCCATACAAGTGTCCACCCGCCAGAAGAAGGAAAAGTTCCAATCTCATAGCTCTCGAAGTCGTCGGAAAATATAATGGTCTCAGCCATCCCCTGTGCATTGGCAATGGGAATGGACATAGAGGACACCAAAATAAGAAGCAGGAGAATTACTCCTGCAGCGGAGGATTTTCTCAAGCTCTTCAATCTTATCAATCCCCCTTCATCAAAAAATGTGTTATATATAAAGTTTTACTCTCAGTGAATAAAAACTTTATATTTCTCCCTTTCAAAGGTAAAATGTGGACAAGGATGTAACAACCAGGTTTCTCCGCAGTATTCCGGAGCTAACAAAGCTAGGTTTCTCCTTAGCAGCTATTCTTATCGCAGGACCATATATATCGGCTGTGGGAGAACTTGGATCTGCTGTCTTCGACTGGATCAGGGAGAAGATAGGAGACAGGGCTGCTAAAAAGCTGGAGGAGAAGCTGGGTCTGGAAGGTCAGGTTGATGAGATAGTAAGGAAGGCGAGAGAGGATTATGAGGTGAGAAAAGCCCTTCTCCACCTTTTGATGGATATCCTGGGTGATGTTGACCAGAAAGAGAAATATTTATTTCTGGAGGAGAAGAAAACAGTGGAAAAAGGCCTGAAGGAGCTTGAAGTTGAGTTTCCCGATCTAAGAGATGAGCTTAATCGAATAAAGGATGAACTGAACAGAATAGAGCTTACTCTGGTTGAGA
>NZ_RCOS01000170.1 GCF_003947435.1 Candidatus Methanodesulfokora washburnensis | reverse complement strand
ACCGATCCTTGGCGTTTCCTCCCGCCCCCGGCTGCCGCCATATCAGGCTGATCCACCGGCTTTCCTATCCTGCTCACCAGCCATATGAAAACCTCCCTGACCTCCGGCACCTCCTCCACAACTCTCTCAGCAATTTTGTGAGTAAGAATGTTATATATTTTACCAACATGGCTTACTGGATTCTTCCCAGCAGCTGCCTCGGAGCTTCTTGGTCTCATCAGTGGTATTAGACCGTTAACTCCATTTCCCCTCCCAACCTCCCCTGAATCAGCGCTGTCAGCACTTGTTCCAAGAACTGTGAGGTAAACCCCATTTTCCCCTCTTCCTCTCACGTCCAGCGTGTTCATCTCAACTTTTATCGATTCAAACTCAGGGAAGTTCTTTAGATAGGAGTTGACAGCCTCCAAAACCTCCTCCTTCCTCTTGAAATATTCTTCCTCGCTTCCTATGTACCTGTCAACAAAGGCAACAGCTATGGTCAGGTTAACGCTGTTCTTCACCCTGTATCCCATCACCTTGATGTCCTCGCCTACTTCAGGAAAGCTTCTCTTGAACTCCCTCGAGTTCAGCATTTTCTCAACCTCTAGCACAAGCCTCTCCATTCTGGATAGAGGAGCATACCCGACAGCTGCAGATGTGTCATTGGCCCCCATAAGCTTCCCCTCAGACCTTCTGAATATGTCAGTAAGCTCTGCGCTTCCCGGTCTGAGCTCCACCATGTACTGGACATGTTCCTCTGGATCAACGTATCTGAGGTTCTCCTTTATCCATCTCTTTGCAGCTCTTATTGCTATTTCCTCTATTGGAATCTCCTCCCCGGCATATAAGTTGGTGGCCCTGTCTCCTATGACCAAGAGCATTGGCCTCTTCACCTTTCCTCCTCCAAACTTCACCTCCGCCTCCCCTGCTACTAGAAGGGATTTGTCCGCGTTGTAATGCAGTATGCCACCAACTCTCCTGAGATACTCCTTGTTCAGTTCAACACTTACCTCCTCCATTATCGAGTCGCATATTGTGTCAGGATGTCCTATTCCCTTTCTCTCAACAATTTCGACAGGCTGTTCATCCATTGGGATTCTTGGAACCTCCTCAACCATGATGTTTCTCATGAAAAGCACCTCCTTAACAGAGAAGTTTGTTGCCCACCTCCGATAAAAAGTTTATCCTCCCAGAAGGAGGCAAAGAAAGAAAACTAAATTCCTAAAGGAATTTCTATGTGAGTAGCTTGATTGAGCTGCTGAAATTAATTCTGCAAGTTCATCCAAGTAATTCTTATTAGTTAACAAGCTGCTTATTAGATGAACTTAACTCTAAGATTTGAGACTTTAGCTATATCAAAAAAGTCATTATCATTTGTTATGAGCTCTTCATTTCTATTAATACATATGGATGCAATAAGGATATCGGGAATCGATTTTTGAGAACCTATCTTCCTCAGATCGATCTGAATTTTGAGTGCTAAGTTTAGGTCAGATCTCCTGAGGTAGTATATTTTACCGTAGAACTTTAAATATTTCAGAATGGGAGGATACTCTAATACTGTTATTTCAGTTATAAAAAGGGTGCCCAGAAAGCCTAGAGCTTTAGCTCTGGATGAATGGGCAAAAATTAAATATCAGCTCATGATAGTTGTGTTAAGCGAGTCGCTCACGCGGGCTATGGGTTACATGCCCATAGCAGGGGCTGGTAGGGCATTATGCCCTGGTCTTGACACAGCCCTGAACCCGGTAGGATGAGGCCTCAGGCTGACAAACCGGGAATCTCCCGGCTTTAGCCGTGGAGAATGTCAAATTCTCCCATATTTCCTCCTTTTTCCGAATTTTCTCTATTAAAATATTTGTATCTAGAACTGGCATCTCTTCCAAGCCTTCCTTCTCGTCTCCTTCAGGATCTCCAACTCCCTGTTAATATCATATTCTACAATTTCATCTATATTTATCTTTAGAAAGCTAATATACTCCTCCCTCGTTGCACTGCTTGGCAGCTTCATCTCTATATATTTTTCTATAATGTCCATTATATCCTTTTCATCAATCCAGTCAGGAACCTCTATAGCTATATGCTTCGGCACATTTGATTTGGATTCTGCTGCCTTATAAACTTTCGCTTGACAACCTCAATGACACTTTGTTATTTTAATGTTAGTCGACTCTTAGCTTCTCCATTTATCCTCCTCTTCTCCTTCTCTCTGAGCTCCTTCGCGTCATATACCTCTAAATCCTCTGTTAAATCCTCAGGTCTGATGTTAAGCTCCCTTCTAAGCTCCTCTATGCTCACTACACCTGATAGCTCCGAAACAAGCTCATTCACAGCTCTTTTAAACTTCTCCTCGGAAAACCAGGAGGGAATCCTTATCTTGATTTCCTTTGACATCTCGGTTTTTGGCAACAGGACTTTATAAGTCTTCATACAGCACGGCTAAGCATTATATAAAAAATTGAAATTGCCTACTTCTGAGCTTCCAAAACAAGCTCTATTTAGAATTGACCTCCCCCAACCTTATCAGATTCTCCTCTCTATCGTACTCGATGAGGCCTGAGTAGACACCCCAATGAATGAGGCAGTTGAATGCCTCCTCTAAACTGCTGCAGTAGCAAAATCCACCTTTAGATGCTATTATTTCCATGACATCCTCTTTTTCAAGACTCCCCTTTTTCTTAAGTTCATTTAATATCTCGTTGAAGACCTTGAGCTCCATCAGTTTATCCCTCACATATTTTGCCCTTCCCGTATGTCCCTGTTTCAGGAAGTTGATCCCTGACTCGGTAAGCTTTGCATCGCCCTCATCTATCGAGATCAGGCCTATCATCTCAGAGAAGGCCAGAATAGGAAGTATTTCATCAGCATGCATGTCCGTTTCCTCTGATATCTTTGCGACATCGGCTTTTCCGCCCAGATCCCTTAGGAGTCTCAGAAGACCCAGCAGCCTAGAGTACGACACAGGTATCTCCAATATAGATCCTGCTTTTCATAATCCCTACCTAAAGATAAATATTACTCTTCAGGAGAGGAGGCTGTATATCTCATCTACTTTGTTGTAGAACTGCTCTTCCTTTCTATTTCTTGGCCTTGGAATATCTACATTCAAAATCTTTATAACTGTGGATGGTCTTCTCGACAGAACCACAATTCTATCAGACATAAGGACAGCCTCCTCTATGTTGTGAGTCACCATAAGTATGGACTTCAGGCTTGGGGCACTTTTCCACAGCTCCAGTATCTCATGCCTCAGGGTCTCAGCTGTCAGCTCATCCAAGGAGGAGAAAGGCTCGTCCATCAAAAGAAGGCTTGGTTCAACTGCTAGAGCCCTTGCTATCCCAATTCTCTGCCTCATACCGCCTGACAACTCCTTTGGAAGGAATTCCTCGAACTCGGACAGTCCAACGAGGTTAAGCCACTTTCTTGCCACTTCTTTAGCATTTTCTATGCCTCTAGCCCTCAGAGGAAGCTCAACTTGCTCTATCACCTTGAGCCATGGAACTAGGGCAAAGCTCTGGAAGATCATCGATATCCTGGGATCCGGGGAGTTTATCTCCTTCCCATAGAAGGTTATTCTACCTGAACTCGGCCTCTCAATTCCAGCTATCATTCTGAGAAGAGTTGACTTCCCACAACCACTAGGCCCGACTATGGACACGAATTCCCCCTCTTTCAGCGAGAAACTGACCTCCTTTATCACATCAAGCCTGCTTCCATCGGAGATGAAGTACTTAGACACTCTGTCGACCTCAAGCATTATTCCACCCTGAACTTAGCTGAATAGTTGTACAGGAACCTCCAGAAGGTCCTGTTTATAGTTATTATAATTATGGTTAGAACTGCCGTTATGAAGATGACTGATGAGACATCCCCTTTCTCCCAAGCAGCGATGCTGAGCAGTGTTCCAAGACCATACTGGGATTTTTTGCTCGGGAAAATTTCCTCTCCCACCTTTATGTACTCCGCCACTATTAGTGAGTTCCATGCACCTCCCCATGCTGTTATCAAGCCTGTGACAATGGAGGGAAACATGCCTGGAATCACTATTTTCCTGAAATAAAGGGCACCTTTTACAAGAAAAACTCTCCTCATCTCCTCCAGATCGGATGGTATCGACCTTACTCCAGCTAAGGAGTTGAAAAGAAGGTAGAACTGAGCCCCGAAGAGAGCAAGCGTAATTGCAGCTACCTCGAAGCCTCCCTCCCCCAAGGGAAGCACGATATACCTCACCAAGAAGGGCCAGAGCACGGGAATTGGGAAGGAAGCAGCTATTTCAAATATCAGCATGAACTCATTCCAGTGCTTTCCTCTACCAACGAGGAGAGATACCGGAACAGTCCAGGAGAGGGAGATCAGTAAAACCGCCAAAACCCTCCTGATGGAGTTTAGGGATGCCATAAGGACAAGATCTGGCTCCTTTATGTACTCAGACGATATCGATTCCGGTGTTATGGATAGAGCTGTTTTCACCACAGCGTAAACGATAAATGCAGTTAGAAGGAGGAAAAAGACCCTCCTGATAATTACAGCCCTGCTCCTCAAAATCCCACCAAGCCTTGCCATGAAATTCCTTAAAGGAAGCTTTGAAATATATCTGATAGCACGGAAGAATGACCTATACAGGAAAGGAGGTATTCTAACCCTTGGAATCTCAAAGAGCCTTATCCTTCTTCTCTCTCCCGCTGAATACTCGTACTTGAAGTTCTCGCTCCACTCGATGAGAGGCCTCCAGATGAACAGATATGTGAAGGAGACGAGGAACATTGTCACCAGAACCGATAGAAGGGCAACATCAATTCTTGGAGGGGATTCCATGAGGGATAGAGCGAGAAGGCTTCCAAGACCTGGGAGCGATATCTGAGCATTGCCCACCGATATTATCTCTGATGCATAAAGGAAGAACCATCCTCCTCCCCAGGACATCGCTGAGTTGTAGATGAGCTTCGTCATGGTGGCCGGAACCAGTATTTTCCTCACATACAGAAATCTTCCAATGTTGTATACACGTGCCATCTCCTCCACATCTCTTGGTATGAGCTTCACAGCTTCGTACACCCCAAAGGTCATGTTCCACACCTGAGAGGTGAATATGAGGAATATGGAGGAGATCTCAGCACCTATGTATGAGCCGAAGAGGTTTATGAAGAAGATTATGGCAATTGGGAAGAAGCCCAGTATGGGTATGCTCTGCAACACATCTAGAAGAGGTATTATTATGTGCTCAGCCTTCTCATTCTTTGCAGCCAGTATCCCAATGGAAAGAGAGAAAATAAGGGAGAAAATGTATGCAAAGGTCATTCTGAGCAGTGACAGCAGTGCATAGACTGGCAGCAAGAGGTAGGAGAGCAGAGAGGGTCACCTCTTCTCCCCTGCTTAAGAATGGATAAAAATCTTTTTGCTATTTTGCCATGGCTTTCATATAAAGAAGCATCCCTGCTACGCTCATCAGAAAGGATAGGATGGGCAGGGATATGAGCTGATCTGCTGCAGGCATTACTCCCTCTCCGAAGGACGCCCTAAGAAGGTCAGCCACAACAGAAACTGGATTGTAGTGGGATATCAGCCTTATGGCTGAGAACTGACTTATTGCCCTGCTTGGGTAAAAAACCGTGCTGAAGAAGAAGAGAACGAAATAAAGAAGACTCCTTACTGTTGCCTGAACATCCATCTGCCTGGATATGGAAGAAAGTGCTATTCCAAGACTTGACATGGAAAAAGCAAGAAGAATAAGAGAGATCAAAGCTACTGAAAATATCTCCACATTGGGAAGTCCCTCTATTGCTATTAGGAGAATGAGAAATGGAATTGCATAAACCAGCCCTCTTATAGTCCCACCCAGAGCTCTTCCGAGCAGAAGCTCATATCTTCTCATCGGAAGGGAGAGAAGATAGTGGTGCACGTCCCTCCTTATCTCCACCATCACCTCCCTGCCTATTGAGAAAGAGGAGGCGAATATTGCTATTGCAGTTATTCCAGGGGCCACGAATTTTATGTAATCCGGTATAAGTGCCCTGTTTACAACACCATTGAATATGGTCGCCATTATGAAAAGATCGCTTAAGTTCATCGCCACAAGGCCGGCAAGCCACCACCTGTACTTCCACATCCTGTTTAGATCCCTCACTGCAACCTTGATGATCTGGCTCACCTCCATCCCCCTCCTTCTACTTTTCTCTCGAACACAAGCATGCCTATCATGAAGGCAGATATGGAGAACCCGATGAGAAATGCTACTGCAGAGCCCGGAGGCTCAAAATAAGTGTATGAGAAGACATCAGGGGATAGGACATACCTTAGAAACTCAGCAAGCTGAGTTATCGGATTTGCCACCGATGGAATCCTGTAGTAAGAAGGCATGGCTGAAAGAGGATACATAGCCGTGCTAAGCCTTACAAGAATTGCATCCACAGCCCCAAAAACTATATCCGATACATCGCTCGACTTTACCAAGGAGACAAAAGTTATCACAATGCCTGATATGCCTATTGCGAAAAGGAGGGATGAGAAAAGGGAAAGAGAAATCGAGAATGGTGTAATATTTCCGAGCAGGAGGAGAACTAGGAGGAGCATTGGGATAGTGTATGCTAGAGATGAGATGGCGCATCCGACAGATCTTCCCAGCACAAACTCCCATCTTCCCATCGGGAGGGATAGAAAGTACTCAAAGAGCCCATCCTCAGCTTCTTCTAGAATTTCATAGCTTATGAAAACAGATAAGGTGAACAGAATTGAACTGTAAACACCGACTAGATAGAACTCGTAAAACTTGGGTATTGTCACTATTCTTGACATAACCGCACCAAAAACAGCTACTTGAATGGCGAACCAAGTGAACCTCATCGCTATGAAAAACTTGTACCTCCTCGTCTTCGAGAGCTCCCTCCCTATTAAGAATAAAGCACCTCTCATCCCCTCTCCCCCGTGAAGTAGAGGAAGACATCGTCCAAGCTGGGCTCCTTCATCTTTATGTACCTTATTTTAGCCCCAAATCTTGATATCCTCTCCAGGACTGCTGGAACCAGCTCCTCCCCTCTGTTTAAGTACATTCTCAGCATGTTCTGCTCTGACAGCACAACTCTCGAAACCCCCTCTATATCGCTGAGCTGTCTCACCATCTCATCGTGAGGAGTAATGTTGAGCTGGATCTCCAGTATATCCCCTCCAGGTATGCTGTCCTTCAGCTCTGAGGGTGTGCCCAAGGAAACCAACTTTCCCTCATGCATTATTCCAATTCTATCTGATATTATATCAGCTTCATTTGTGTCGTTTGTGGCAAGCATCACAGTTGATCCGGAGTCCCTGAGCTCCTTTATCATGTCCCATATTGCATGCTTTCCAAGCACATCGACTTGGGCTGTTGGTTCATCGAATATCGCAAATTTAGGCTTCTGGACGAAAACCTTGGCCACCTCAACCCTCTTTCTGTTTCCACCGCTAAGCTGATAGAAGAACTTATTTCTCTGATCCCAGATCTCGAGCCTCTCCATCACCTCTTTAACTCTCTCCTTAAGCTCCTGTCCCCTCAGGCCACATATTCTCCCGTGCCACTCGACTATCTCTATCGGCTTATCCACCCATGTCGATTTTGGCTCCTGAAATGCTATTCCAAGCAGGCTCCTCACCTTATCAGGCTCTTTAACTACGTCATATCCCCCGATTTTAGCTGTGCCAGATGTTGGTTTTATGACAGTAGCCAGCATCAATATTGTAGTTGTCTTTCCAGCCCCATTCGGGCCCAAAAGGCCGAATATCTCCCCTTCCTCTATGCTAAAGCTCAGCCCATTAACAGCTGGGTTTCTTCCATAGTACTTTGTGATGTTCATTATCTCGACAAACGCCATCACGACAGCATTCCCCAAGCTTTAAAAAACTTTTATAATCCGGCTTATCTAAATTTAGATCTGGGATCTTCCGCATTTCGGACAGAATATCTCATCACTTATATCAGCACCGCAGAACTTGCACTTTCTTGATGTGAATACCCTCTCCTTCTCATATCTTCCTGCTATCCTCACAGCAACCTCCATCATCAGGGCTATTGGTATGAAGAGGGCAAAATCGGCTATGGGCCCACCATCCGGTGTTATCACTGCTGTTATTATGAAGAGAGCAGCGTACAAATATCTCCTGTTCTTCCTGACGGTATCAGTGCTCAATATGCCAAGTCTGACAAGAAGGACATATATCACAGGTATTGTGAAGGATAGGCCTGTGAACAGGACTGAGAGAAATATGAGGGAGTAGAAATCCGAAACTGATATCAGCATCTCAGCTCCAACCATGGAGAAAAATGGAAGCATCGCCCAGAGTATGAAGGGAGCTATCACAAGGTAGCCGAATACTGCACCGACAGCGAACATTGCTGAGAAGGATATAACGAAGGGATAGACCGCTCTCCTCTCATGCTCATATAGTGCTGGGTCTATGAACTTGTACACCTCATAAGCTGTTACCGGGAGGCTGCAGATGAATGCAAGGACTAGGGATGCGATGAAGTATATCTCCAAGGGATTTGAGAACTCAACCCCTATTAACTTTATCCCCTCTATCTTTACCCCTATTATGCCGCCGTTGAGAACTTGATCCTTCACTATCTGGAGGATTAGGCCCACAAGAGGTTTGTAGAACCCGGAAGGATTGAATACATCCACATCTGCTGGAAAAACTAGGAAAATGATAGTAAAGGCTAAAAAGAAGTAAAGAGCAACCTTCAGTCTAGAGCCTAACTCTCTTACGTGGTCCCAGAACTCAAGCTCCTGCATCGAGTCACTTCTTTGCCTTCTCAGCTATTTCCTGTAGTATCTGCTCCTTCGTCTTTCCCTCTGTGCTTATGCCCAGCTCCTTCGCCATCTTTATTATCTTCTCATCTAGGTCCTCCTTTTTCTCCTCCTTCTTCGGTTCCTCCTTGGATGCCTTCTCAAACTCCCTTCTCGCCTGGCCTATTGCCCTAGCGAACTCAGGAAGCTTCTGGGGACCCCATATGATCAGAGCTAGTATTATTATTGCTATTATTATGGTCTCCCAGCTGGTTATCATAAGCTGTAAACTCTGATGGAAGAATAAAAAGCTTTCGCTTTGAGAAAAATATTAAAATATTATGCTTGTAGTTTACCCGCATTATGAAAGTAGCACAGCCTTTATTATACTAATACATTACAACACAGCCTTCATAGAAATATCGAAATATCATCCCCTACTTAAGCTGCCCTCCTATCTCATACACATCCTCAATTGTATTTAAATTCTTAAATACTTTCCTATGGAAGGGGTTGTCCTCCAATTCCCAGTATCCGACATTTATCTCCCTTAAAAACCTCCTTATCGATAGATCAGGACTCCTTTTTACGAAGTGAAGCATTTTCTCCTCTATTCTCTTCGCATAGATTGCGTGAAGTGGTTCTATAAACTCTCCAATCCTTGGCACAAGGGCATCAAAGTCACCTTTTTTGAAATACGACAGTTGTCTGGATATAATGCTGCCGTCAAGAAAGGGCATGTCGCAGGCAACACAGAAAACAGCGGGTTTTGATGTCCTATTGATAGCTGTAAGTACTGCACCAAGAGGTCCTATATCCTTTATTATATCTGTAACTATTAGACAATTTTTATACTTTATATAATTCTCAGGTTTATTTGTGATAATAAGAATCTCATCGAAAATCCCGTTTAACAAGTTGATCGTGCGCTCTATTATGGGAATACCATTTATTTTAATAAATGATTTTTCCACTCCTCCCATCCTTGTGTTTTTTCCTCCTGCTAAAATAGCTCCTGCTATGTCAGTTATCCTGTCGTTCAAGTAGCCTTACCTTCCCTTCTTCAGCTAAAGCAACCTTCTATACACCTATAAGTGCCTCTCATTTTGAGTTTCCTTTACTGATGTTCTTCCATTAGCGTTAAAGATATTTTTAAATGCTCTAAATCGTATTTGATGAAATCCATTATAAAATATATTAAATTCATATAGAATTTATGACATATTTCCCTTGCATGCATACCAACACAATCAAGTAATTTCGGCAGCCAAACCATTAGGTGCTCATTCAAAAAATTGACCTCCTTCTCCCGGACATCCTTGCTTCTACTGTTAAGGCGCTTTTCGGCACATGTAATCTCTTTATGGGCTAGATGATGCATGAACTCAAGCAAAACCATTAAGCTGTCCGGATCCTCCTTAGATATATCAGCCTCTAAATCTTCCGACTCGTATAGCGATGCTAACTCATAAAGTAAGTTTTCTTTAGGAGAGGTAAGGTAACTGCTTTCATTCAAAGGACATGGAGGTGCAGGTACACCAAAATCGAAAAGCATTGTATAACAAGCCTGAAGATCCTCAAGCGGCTTTGATGAAAGTTTCCTTAAGAGAGACATTAATTCGTCCACTTGACTCAGAAAGTTTGATGTTTGAGGTAATTTTTCTAAGTAAAACTTCAGTTCATTAAACAATACACCTGAAAAAAGTAGTTGTGCCACTTCCTCACTCGGATAACTTATGGCCAACGAGAGTAGCTTATAAATGGCACTTCTTGCATATGCAGCCTCTATTTCGATATCTGTCAAGACCAGATCACCAAGATGAAAAATAAATGTTTAAGGAGACCAAGGAGGAGGTATGCCAAGTTTATCGAAGATGAAATCGATCAGTGATTCTCCGTAACTGAGGTGACCTCCCAATCCGGCTATTAGAACTATTAGTACACCGCTTATTATTCCTAAAGCTAACATATAAGTAGCTACTGGCATGCTGTCCACCAGTCTCTCTCCATACTTAAGTGTTAGATAGTACATGAAAGTATAAGTCTCAAAAGCAAGAACAATGAACAGGCCTTTATCTCTGATAATCGGTGAGGCGAAAAGCGCCTCAACTTTTTGAAAGTCTATCAGAGCAGCCACGGATGCGGCCAATATTGATACCAGTTCCAAGAAGAGCATCACGTTAAGAGTCGGATATAGCAATTTACATAAAGCTTCATACCTTTCTCCAAGTCTATCTCTGAGTAATCTAACTACAAAGCACGATATAGCTAGTAAACTAACGGCACCACCAAATGCAGCTGCAAAGTGCGCTGCTATAGCATGGAAGGACGAAAACGCATGTTCATACATTACTTTTCACCTCCTTTACCTCAAGTCTTCTAACAAATAAGGTTGCTATAGCTAGCACTATAGCGTAAACTATGGCAACCCCAATACTGGTGAGGATCCAAGACTTGATTATGCCTTCAGCGGCACCCACCTTATTAGCATTGCTAAAACCAACAACAGCACACCATATTAGGAAGATTATTGTGGGAATTATCGCAAGCGAGAAGCCCCAAGAGGTAAGGAACTTTGTAACGCTCATCTTAACCCCTCCCCAGCTTCCATGTTGGCCAACTTGTCAATGTATCAATCAGCTTTGAGGACATGCCCTTTCTAGCCTTCTCCCTTTCATCGAGCAATATCTTCTTTATCTCATCTATTCTATCTCCGAAAAGCTTGACCAGCATCTCTTTGTCATACCTGTCACCTATAGGTTTATAGGTCTCATCTAGCTTTGGAGCATCCAAGACAGGAGGAATGTAGAATACATTCGGGTGAACTTTGCTTGCGACTTCTGGTAGCAGTGGTACAGCCACCTTATATTCTTTGACAAGCACATATACCTGGCTTGTTTCATCATCCAGATCACCGAAGAACCTTGCTCTAGCTGGACATGAAGAAACGCAAACAGGTGGTATTCCTTGCTCAACCAACGGCGCACAGAAATTGCATTTCTCTGATATTCGAAGCTCCGTGTTCCAGAAAATCCTGTAATAGGGACAAGCCTGCTGACAGGACCGGAAACCCATACATATATTGGAATCTATCATTACTATACCATCTTCTCTTTTGTATATTGCACCTGCTGGACACGATTTAACACATGAAGGATCATCGCAGTGCATGCACTGAAGTGGTAGGTAGAAGTACCAGTTGTCTTTAGGATCCTTTCCTACGCCTACGTCCTCATACCAGTTGGGGCCGAAAGTTGGTGTGGGTACTGGAATTATTTTCGGGGCCTCTTCTGTCGGATTTTCGATAAGGTTTCCGTATGGATATTCAGGGACAACCTCATAATCTGTTGATTGCGGGGGCTCGTTCCTCTCTTGTTTTCTAAGCCAATCCTTGGGATAGCTAGGACCTGGCATTGTACTAACTATATTCCACCACATATGATCAGCTCCTTTTCTGCTAGTCCATGTGATTTTACAGGCTACTGCGCATGCTTGGCAACCGAGGCATTTATTCAGATCTATCACCATAGCCCATCTAGTCATGTCTTATCACCCTCCCAACTTTTTAACTTCAACGCTAGTGTCACACTCATTACCCGTCACACCCCACAAGTTCCAACCATAATTGAGATGGTACCCCGGTGGGTTTTCTTCCTCCGGATAAACTACAGACTGTGTTGGTTTCGGCCTCACGGGTGTAACTATTTCGTACCAATTTTTCCTAGTAAGTATCAACTCAGAACCATTATCTACTCTAATCTGTCCAGGCTTAATAGAGGGAGATAGCTTGGCCTTGGCTACCATTTCCCCGTATTCATTGTAGACCAAGACTAAGTCATCATCTTTGATACCACGCTCCATGGCGTCCAAGGGGTTTATCATTACTATTGTTTCACTGCGCTGAAGTCTCAACAACAGATCTACATCCCTAAACGTTGAGTGTGTGCCCCATCTGCCATGTGGAGTGTTCATTTTTAACGGCGCTGGTCTTCCATCGGGTAGCTTATCTACACACGGCTCTTTGTATATTGGCAATTCGTTTCCCAGCGATAGGAAATAACTGTGATCAATATAGAATTGCTGTCTACCAGTCAAAGTCTTTGTGCACCCCGGTATAACGCCTAAGTACTTCATCACAAGAAGCCGTGGAACTTCCATCGCAGTACCGGGTATTTTAACCGCTTCCTTGGAAAGCTTCCCTCCAGCAGGCCATGGTATTTTCATCTCAACGTTATCTGTCCAAGGAACATTCGGCCTCCGATGTTGAATGGCAGGCATAGGCATTGGATGGTCTTTTATTAACTCCATGATTTTAAGTATGTATTCATCTATCATTCCCCTGAACAATAGGTTTTCAATTGCATCCCTGACCTCTGGGGCAAACTTCTCCTTATTATCCTCATAGGCAGTTGGATCCGGATACATTATCGGGCTCATTTTAAGAATATAATGAGCGACTTTCTCCTCTGTGTCCAAGCACCCCTCGCCTACACCTTTAAAGAAAGGATGAACTTTGCAGGCCTTATCTATGAATTGGTCATATACTTTCGTGTAATCCCTCTCAATTTTATACTTCTCATCGTACCAAGTGAGGCCGCCCATTTCCTTAGCCTTTTCTTGTATCCTTTTCGCAAGAGCTTTAAATATATCAAAGTCTGACTTGCTCTCATAGAGTGGATCGACTACTTTGTTTTGAGTTGATATATACGGGTGTAGAGGCGTAGTGCAGATATCGAACTTCTCGTACCACGTTGCAGATGGCAGAATTACATCAGCATACATAGCTGTTGAATTGGTCCTAAAATCTATTACAACAACTAGCTCCAGCATATTTTCATCTGCAAACCACTTAATAATGTTTGCACCTCCTTTTGCTTGATTAAGGAAGTTGCCTCTCCAGATCACCATGGCTCTCGGCCTTTTTGGCGGCTTCGGGTATAAGGGCATCCATCCTTTCGCAAGCGACTTTATAAGCAAGTAGTTCATGTAAGCTCTGCCAGCAGAGGGATCTGTGCTCACAGGTGAACCATCAGGGAGCTTGGTCAAGACACCGGATTCTATATCTTTTAGTATAGCATCGAGAGGCTTGCCCAGCCGCCAGAGTTCGGTCACAAAGTGCGCCCATACGAAGAGTGTAGTATTTTGTGGTCTTGCCATAGTTATTCCTGCATATTTTGGCATACCTGTAAGCCATACTTTGTACTGACCAGTATATTGATTAAAGCCTCCCCCTCTAATCCCTACATTGCCCGTTAATGCCATTAGCATGATCATCGACCTATTATTTATGTCGTTATTAAACCAGTGATTTACACCTCCACCTCCAATTATCATCGCTGGCTTTAGGTTATGGAGGTCCTCGGCAATCTGCATTATCACGTCTGGGTTTACGCCGCATATTTCACTGACCTTTTGCGCATTGAATTCAGCAAGCCTCTCCTTAAGTATTCTAAAAACTGTTTTTACCCTTGTTATACTTCCATCTTTAAGCCGGATTTCTCCTTCAAAGTCTAAATCGGGGTCAATGCCATATTTTGACCAATCCAGAGTATCCCTTTCATCGCCTAAACAGCCTATTGCTTCAGTTAATGAATTAGTCAGTTTATTCCATACATATAACTTATACTGATTTCCATTCTCCTTAAGATCGCTCTCCCTCAAGAACTTTCCGGTGTCAACTCTAACAAGAAACGGCATATCGGTGAACAGTTTAACATAGTTCTCGTCATACCATTTATTATCAATTAGTATTTTGCATATACCGTTTACTAATGCAGCATCAGTGCCGGGATTTATCGTGACAAATAAGTCAGAGAGCCTAGCTGTTGCATTATAATCGGTAAATATCGATATTACCTTAGTGCCACGATATCTGGCCTCATTCAAGAAGTGAGCTGCCGCTATCCTGGACTCATCAATGTTGCTACCCCATAATATTATCAATTTAGCGTTTGTCCAATCAAGTTCCTCAGCTTCCTCGGTTTGATGCCCCCAAGTCATAGGCTCCCCAGGCGGTAAATCACAATACCAGTCGTAAAAGCTTAGGGGACCAGCACCCCCAAGTATTTGACAAAGCCTATATCCACTAGAAGCTGAAATATAGTTGTACGCTGGTATTGGTGAGAAGAAGACAATTGAGTCGGCACCATAATTTTTAATAATGCTTAACATCTTCTCCGCAATATAATCAAGTGCTTCGTCCCACGTGGCTCGCCTAAACTTTCCCGATCCTCTTGGACCTACTCTTATTAATGGATGTTTGATCCTCATTGGACCATAGATGTACCTTACATAACTGATACCTCTCATGCATCCCCTCGGATTATAAGCCTCCTTTGCAACCGGGTCATAGACATGGTAATCCGCTGCTTGTTGTATTCTTGCTATCACATTCCCTTTAAGATACGCTTTCATATGACATGCTTGAGTGCAATTGCCAGCGCATGTAGATACTTTAACATCAGTGTAAGAAGCCATACCAGCATATGCTCTCTCATTCACCTTATGCAGTAACTGTTTAAGATACCCATAGGCAACTTCCCCCTCGCGAAGCTTCTGCATAAGTGCAAATAGTGAGGCTGTAACCAAACCTCCAAAAACACTAATTTTGATCATTTCTCTCCGGCTAATACCCTTCCTTGAATTTTCACTCGTCATATCCGGCACCCAAGAGATCCCATTCTACGGAGGTTAATAAACCCACCAAAAATTAGGGTCTAAGGATTATTTAAATATTAATCCCGAACATGTACGGAACAGACTTTTAATAGAATCTATTCTATACAGCAGTTATCGTGGTGGTCTCACATGAGCTCTGTAAGGTTGGGCCTCAATGTTCCCTTATTCGTGGCTTCCCTTATATGCTCTCTGGCTCATAACATTGGCTTTAGTAGGTCCAGCAATATTAGAGAGAATTAAGAGACCGGGGTTGCTCTACATGTTCCTGGTGACGATACCAATAGCCCCGATGTTTAACATGATGGGAAGATACCTAGCTTGGTGGACTGGCTTACCGCCAGGGGCTCCTGGAGGAATTGGAGCAATGTACTATGCAGGACATCCGCTAAAGGGCTTCAACATAGTGACACTTTTCGTAATAGGAATCGCCTTGCTCTATTTGATAAAAAAGATGCATAAATGATAATTAATTTCTTTCTGGCCAGCACTATCTTTTTATTTTTTAATCCCCCTTTCAGGGATGCCCATACAGTTCAATATTGCATATGCCCTCTATAGGGGTAGATGCCTGCTGGCTGATATTTTCAGAGAGTCCGTTATCTCCACAAAAAGCTCTTTCAACGGAGATGAGCTTGTTGGCAGATTCATAGGAGTTAGAATAGGTGCAGATAGAACTGTCGAGGGTTGTCTTAGAATTAGCTTTAAGCGGAAGGAGTTCCTAAATAGTCTTATGAAAATTTTACAGAAATATAAAATGGCTAATGAGTTTTTTTACAGGAGCAGGGGTAATGTCCTCCTGTATTTATCCCATAACGCTTGCGCTAATTGTCCCGTGGTATATGGTACTAGCGGAGTCGTCCCAAAGTCCATTCTTGTAACTCCTTTCGGCTTGCTTTTCGAGCTAGTATATCGTAAGAGAGAGATTCCGAATGATCTGTTCGAAGTACTGATTTCTGGGAGAGCTGATGATGTTATGGGATACATGCTAACACCGAGAGAGCAGGAAGTCCTATATTACGCTTATTTTAGAGGATATTACGGCCAACCTCATGGGATATCCTTGGATCAGCTCTCGGAGGAACTGAATATCAGTAAGTCTACTTTAAGTGAGATTCTTAGGAATGCCGAGAGGAAAATAGTGACAGCCTACATGAGGCACGATCTCCCTCATCTTGTCCTCAGCAAGATCCTACATGTAATGATATTACGAAATCAACAGAAGCTTTCCAAAGGTAGAATCAAGATAACCCAATAATGAACGAGAGTAAGGGCATCTTACTGTCTAGATTCTTAGGCCTCTTCGCTTTCTTAACTTCTATTGCTTACAATGACACAGGATCACTTTCCCTAAGAATATCTCTGTTTACAAATAATATATTTAGTAAGCTGAGTCTCGCGATTTTATTGGAAAGACTTAATAGGTAGTACTAGAAGTACTACTTATGCAAGGGGAAATTCTGAAGGTTACCAGAAAGGGCCAAGTAACGATTCCTAAAAAATATAGGGATGCCCTAAACATAAAAGAGGGGGATATCATCTGTGCTTCTTTGGAAGGAGACAAAATAGTGCTTATGAAATCGGGAATTCCGGAACCAGGAGATCCAGTTGGTGAGGAGGAATATAGGAGGCTTATCAAGCTGTTGGAGGAGGAAAGAAAGGCATGGCGTTGATATTGGACACAAAATTCCTGATAGCACATACCTTTCCCCCTTCTGATGAGGAGAGAAGAGACATAGCAAATTTCCTTTCAAGGATATCAAAGGAGAAGCTGATAATCCCCTCTATAGTCATTACAGAGTTTATGAAAGTAGCCGGAACAAGGCTGGGAGCAGAACAGGCCAGAATAAAGCTCAAGCTATGGACAGCTAGAGGAGCAGGAGTGCTTTCAGTTGATGAGGAGACTGCTTTTCTCGCCGGAGAATTGGCGCTTAGGCATAAGGACATCCCGATAGCAGATGTGATAATAGGAGCAGTCGCTAAACAGCATAAAGCAGCGATAATAACGGACGATCCTCACTTCAAAATGCTCAATCTTAAGACTGTCTGGTATAAGTGACCTAATCCGATTTCAGATTGCATTCAGATCTAAGCATACATTCTTGACACAGCTTTTTTGAGCAGTACAGCTTTTCATGAAGGTAAAATGCTGTTTGAACCCATCCAGTCAGCTTTCCAAACGATTCTGAGGCAATCCATCTGATGCACTTCCTGTTAGCAGGACAGCTTGGACATCCATATTTTCTGCACATGCTTTGCCTCGGAAGCTCGAAGTCCCAGAGCTCAAGCTTTCTGGCCATCGATGTAAAGTGCCTGTCCACTGGAGCTGATGTTGTGTCAGCTATTCCGAATAAAAGAAATGCATCGGCAATTTTGGGCCCGCAATACCTGCACTTCATCATCTCAATTCTCGTGGCCCAGATATCCCTGCTGATAGCTGATGATAGACAGGGAAATGACTCGTGAAGCCTTCTCAGCTGATAACTTCCGGCTATTTTCGGGGCTATTTCAGCAGCTTTAAATGGGTCATCCGTCATCTCCCACATCCTTCTGGACCATTTAACCACATTTCCATGATAGCTTGTGGACTGGGAGAGGAAGACTGGAATTAAGATGTGGAGAGGATCTTGAGGATCGACAGAAAGCCCTAGCTTTGGGTACTGCTCTCTGAGCAGATCCACAAGCCAGGATAATCCCGTCTCCTCTGAGTCCAGCACCTCCATAAACCAAGCTCCGCTCCAGTATAGAGCTTCCTCGCACTCTGTCAGCAGGAATTTCCCCTCTACTTTCATCCTGCATCCTTTCTTCCTTCCTGCAGCCTTTACATAAGTCCCATTTAATTGGTTGAAGATAGAGAGGACAAAGGATGGGTAAAGAGTTAGATCGAGATCCACAGGCTTTATCTCTATTTTCACAAGCTCACCTTTTCCATAAGTTTTAGCTGGCCTTTGCTTTTACTACAAGTTATAAAAAGGCAAGAGGAATTCACTTGGAGATATCGGCCACTATTGCTTTGTTCACCTCAATTATGTCCCTCACTTTCACCTTTATCAAGGTCATCTCATCCCCTCCCCCTCCAACCACCTCCTCATCGGGCTTGAGCGAGGAATCGACAACAGTCTGCAGACCATGGCCGAATGGAGGAACTCCTCCAAGTGGAAATCCAGTTAAGCTCAGAATTTCATCCGCTGAGGCAAGCCTCACCTTTCCAAATATTCTGGAAAGCTTTTCCAGATCTGCTTTTTTATCCCCCGGAACTATAGCAGCTATCCCTCCTTTCTCAGACACGAAGATGAGGGTCTTTATTATCGATGACTCCGGAAGGCCAGTTAAAGCGGATGTCTCCTTCACAGTTCTCACTGGACCGCTTGGCCTTATTACCTCAAATTTTATTCCATAGCTTAGCAACCTTTCCATAAGGAATTCTAAAGCTTGCTCAATTTAAGTCTTCCCTTGATTAGCTTAGCTAGCAGGATTGCAGCCATTGTGCTGAAGCATGCACATTTCTCTTTCTTCACACTACATGACAGTCTTATAAGGTTCATCCGTTCAGAATAAATTCATACCTGAACTTCAAGATCTTGTGAAAAGCTTTTGTAGAAATAAATAGATTTCATATATTTAAATTAAAGTAGAAAAACTTTTAAGACATTTAACAAAGTATTTCTATAATAAAATATCTTATTAATTTATCTTGATATTTTATCAATGAAAGCTCTGCTTTAAGCTCTTTTTCCGTTTAATAATGTCATCTTTCCCTTTTTCCTCATAACATCAATCTCCCTAAGTCAAAGATTCTGAAAAAAAGGAAGAAGCAGAACAAAATAATTTTAAATAAGAGGTCTACTAAAATTGCGGGGGATAAATTATGAGGGCCTTAGTGTTCCTACTGATCTTTCTTTCTTTTTTAGTAGCCTTAGGTATTTTAGCATATAATAATATTGAAATTTTCATGCCTGCTAGCTATGAAATCCATGAAGAACTATGTGAGCCCATTATCGTTAATGAGACTTATCCCAGTTGGTCTATTAGTGTGCAACTAGAAAACCGCATGAGCACACTTGAAAACGGGACGAGAACCTTCCTATCTGTTGAAAGGCCATTTGTTTGCCTTCCAGTAGAGATGAAAAATGAAAGCCTTGTAAACCGCTCCTTCTTCATTTCCATCTCGAGTCCGCCCTGCGAGGGATCTTCTCCAGAGCTACCGAGGGAATGCACCAATATCTGCCAGCCTGGCTTTCTCCTTCCCATAAATGAGACCGCATATAAGCTTCTTCTCGGGAACTTCACGGTCAGACTTTTTAAGATTAACAATGGAGATGAGATTATCACAAAGGAGTCTATTGCAACGCAATCAGGCCAGATTATCTGGAGCTCCTCCTCAAAGTGCAGGATAGTCAAGCGAGGAGTGGTTGAACAAGGCAAACCCTAATCTTTTTTTTAACATTTTATATCACAAAATCTGAGTAGATTTTTCTTAAAATCTACTTATTAGAGAAATTCTAAAGCCTGCTCAATTTAAGTCTCCCCCTGATTAGCTCGATGGCCAGCAAGATTGTAGCGATAACTGCAACAACTTCAGAGTAGAGGAGATTGTCCTTCTCAACCCCATGCTGCCTGATGCACAACTCATGAAGATAAGGCCCGGCTTTAATGAGATAAAAACTGCTGTATGGAAGGAGCTTCAGTGTTAAAGATGATGTTGCATTCCTAGTTAAGAGAGGCCTTTCTCCATTAAGAGCACTTTCCAGATCATAGACTTCCACTACAAAGGAACAATTCGTACAAGTAGTTATACGAAGCTCCGTTTCTCTCTGGGGCAGAAAAACAGTCAGGTTGATCCTAAAAGGATTCTCTACACAGTCCTCGATGATTCCCGATCTCAATTGTACACCTATGATTGTGGAAAGAGATATTACCAGCAGAATAGTTAGAACTCTCGGAAACCTCAAGTTCCAACCCTCCTTGTATATAAGTAATACTCTAGCACGAGAAGGAAGAAAGACATAAGCAGCATAACACACGTGTCCCCAAGAAGCCCCAGAAAGTCCAGGTCGGTGGCCCTTAGAAATGCTCTCGGAGGAAGAAATTTCACATTAGCAAAGGCAGGACTAATAAGAGCTATTAGAGCTACCATTGTGGATAGAAGGCTCCTTTTTAAGACTGCGAAGATGGCTAATGTTAAGGACATGGACAGCATCACGGAGAGCAAGCTTAAGTAAAGGGAGATAAGCAGGGAGGCAGGACTAATATATACCACGAACTTATGATAATATGTAGTTGAAGAGAGAAGTGCTGATAAGAGCTGGATGGACACCACAATAAAGGATATCGAGAGAATTTTTGAGAGGAGAACATCTCCTCTTCGGATGGGCTGGAGAAGAAGAAGTTCTATCTGGCCTGTCTCTATCTCAAATGCAAGAGAGGCAGCTATAAGGGAGGACGTTACTATAACAGTAGGAACATATGATGTGGAAAATGATGATATAAAGTACTTTGAGACAATAAAAGAAATGCGGGAGTATACCTCCTCGCCAAGCGTTGAGAATGAGGCAGATACCACAGCTGGTGGTGAGAAGGAAGCTATAGCCAAAAAAAGCAGTATTAGCTCTAAAATGGGGAATCTTGTGAGATTTTCAAGCTCAAATTTCATCAAGATCATGAGCTTTCTCATGCATTACACCCATATATAACCTTTCAATATCAGTAACCTTTTCCTCCGGCTGATAACCCATGTATCTTCTCATGAGATCCCCTATGTCTCCGCTGTCCAAGATCCTTCCCCTGTATATAAACGCAGCGCTGTCCAAAAGATCCTCCACATCCCTCAGGGAGTGAGTTGCTATCACAACGGAGCATCCATCTTTAGATCGCTCCCTTAATATGCTGAGAAGCCTGATTCTGCCCAGCGGATCTAAGTTGGCCACGGGTTCATCCAGAACTAGGAGGTCCGGATCTCCTATCAAACTAATGCAAAAAGCCAGCCTACTTCTCATCCCAGCGGAATATCCCCCAATAGGGGAATCTATCCTTCTCTTCAACCCCAGAGCATCAGCTAACTCAAGGGATTTGCTCAGTTCATAACCTCTCAGCCTAGTGATGAGCTCAAGTATTCTTCTCCCTGTGAGATGAGGTGGAAATGCTGGCTTCTCCGGCATAAATCCAACCTTCCTCCTCACCTTCTCCCCCTCCTTCCATGGATCCATGCCAAGTACCTCCACTCTTCCCGATGTCTTCTTGGAGAGGCCAACTATTATCCTCATAAATGAGGTTTTTCCCGCACCATTTGGGCCAAGCAAGCCGAAGATCCCCCTCTTAATTTTCAGGGTGACGTTGTCCAGTGCAGCCACTCTTCCATACTTTTTTACTAGATCTTCTGATTCTATAATATACATATGGAATCACCATACATAATATTATAAATATAATGATGAAAGGCTCCTCCGAGCTTTTCCCTTTCAGGACAATAACCTCCGTTCCATTTATATAGGCATCTCTCATAACGCAGGAGACGTGCATGGTCTTATCTATGTTGGCAAATTTTGTACCGGATATGCCATAGATTCCCATAAGGCCCAAGACTCCATCATAGTAGGATACAGAGCCTAGAGCGATGCCCGTGATCCTATCGACAAAGATAGCCTCTAAATACCCTCTCTGCCATACGGGATCATACGTGTAGGATTCTATAAAGGCTATGTCACTGTATTTCCTAGTGCCTAAGGGAGTTTTTATCTCAGGAGCTTTTACATAAACTCCGGTTCGAGGATCAGGAAGAAAATCAGGGAATACATGTACCTCCCACTCCAGAGGGGTTCCATCAGGAGCTCTTCCAAACTTTATCTTCTCCCCGTTTGTAAGATCAACCGGCCACCAGAAGCGGGGCGGCTCTATGCTCATATTACCATAATAAGCTTCTTCCTTCTCCAGATTGACGAATATTGTGCCATTAAATGAGACATTCCTAGGCCCCTCTGCGAATTCAACAACATCGCTACGAGAGAGAGGGGGAAACCTCTTGACATAACAGGTATACTTTTCATCATAGCTTGCGTTCACTTTCACAAAAACGCGCATACCTATATTATTATTTATCTCTATTATTTTCCAATAATATATTATATGTACGTTATCGTATGTAAAATCAGTCCAGTTCTTGAGTTGAACAGGATAACCCTTCGACCAGCACTCATAGGTAGCATAGCTCCCTTCCTTGGGATATGCATACGATCTCTGGGCTACAATCAGCCCAGCATTTATTGAAAAAAGGAGGAGAAGGGAAAATAGCACTAATGGTTTCTTGGTGAGATTATGTAAGATTTCAGCTTCTGATCTCGGCATATGCAATATCTACCTCAAGAAGTACGCCAGTTGAAGAGTAAATTCTAACATACTGTTTGGTATAAGCTCTATAAAGTTCCCAAAATGGTTCTGTTTCTCTACTCTTAGAAACTATATATCCACTTCCGTAAGATCCTCCACCTCCATCATGCACCCTGTTGGTCAGCCAATGAGTATACGGATCTCTGCAGGCACCCACAAGTGCCCAAGCATATCCAAGATAGCCGTCAGTTTCATCATAATCAGATAACCAATAGCAAGTAGTAGATAGGGGCTGTTCCTTTCCCTGAGGAGGAGAGGCCGGTACAAGCAATGTCGGTGACAAAAGCAACATTGCAATGGCGAAGATCCCAACTCTCTTGAACCACACACCTAGTTTTTCCCTCATAAGGGCACCGATATTTTAGTAGACCTCTTATTTAAAATTATTTTGTTCTGCTTCTTCTTTTTTTTCAGAATCTTTGACTTAGAGAGATGATTTTTATGAGAAAGGAGAGAAAAGTGATGCCTTAAACGGAAAAAAGAGCTGAAAGCAGGGTCTTTCATCGATAAGACATCAAGATAACAATGAAATATTCTATTATAGAAATACTTTGTTAAATGCCTTAAAAGTTTTTCTACTTTAATTTAAATATATGAAACCTATTTATTTCCACAAAACCTTTTTCACAAGATCTTGAAATTGAGTGTGTAGAGCTTTAAATACAGTTTGCTTTACTTATTGTGGGTAACATAAAGACAAGCTTCGTTCTCCCCGAGGATCTCTATCTCGAGTTAAAGAGGAGAGCTGCAGAGGAGAGAAAAACTGTGAGAGATCTTGTTATAGAGGCAATTCTTGAGTACATATCTAAACCCAGAGGAGGAAGAAAGAAGCTGATAGATCTTATCACAACGCCTTATCAGGGTGCTTCTCCAGAGGATTACAGAGAGTATAATTATGAAGATGTATAATAGGGGGTTCTCTTGGAGAAAGCAATGGTGGACACAGAGATCTGGTCAATAGCAAAGAAAAGACCACTTCCAGACAATTTTAGCTCAAAAGAGAAGTAAAGGCTTTAAGAGCACATGAGGCAGCAAGAAAGTTCTTCTTGGAGATCTTCCCGGCTTTAAAAGTGTATATCTCCACTCATCAGCTTGCAGAAAAATATATCATGTTCTAGCTTTCAGAGGAGCAAGGCTCCGAGAGAAGAGGTAGCTAACATAGTTTTAGCTATATTAAAGGATGGCGATATAGTGAAAGTTCCTCTACTCCAGAGGCATGTAGAGGAGGCTATCAAAGAGAGTACTACAAGCGGAATACATGTATGGGATTACTTGTGCTTTCTGCCGGTAAAAGACTACGTGGACACGATTTTCTCATGTGACTTTCATTTTCAGAAAATAGGGGGATACAAAGTTAAGGTAGTAAACCCTCTTAATCTCTGGCTCTTATTATAAAATATTTGAATATGTTAGCTTAATCAACCAAAAGAGCGCATCTTTCTAAAAACCAGTCCTCCTAAGGAGCACCACAGATAAATCCTTCAACAAGCCTGTCTGATACTACATCTGTGATTTTCACCTCAATTATCTCTCCTATCTTGGGCTTTCCATTTTTCAGCCTTATAACAGGCCCTCCCTGCAGCGGATATGCGTATGCTCCTGGTGCTGCAACAGCCTTCACAACATTGCCAACAAGGAGCTCCTTTCTCACTCTATTTAAACGTATGGCATACTTTGATATTTTTCTTGAATCTGCATCTACTCTCACCTTAAATTTCTCAAAGGCAGTTCCGGGAAGGGGCCTAAATCTGTAGACTGTTATCTTCTCAGCCCCTATTTCGAAAACAGATCTCATCGCCTCAATTGTCTTTGCAGCACTTCTTCTGTTCTGCTCGGGGAGACTGTGTATAAAATATGCATATGGCCTCAATCCAGCTTCTTTCAAAAGTTTTATTGCTTTAATTGATTCCTCAGGGCTACAGGGCCTTCCAATGAGCTCTGAATGTTTTTCATCTCCTGTCTCCACTCCTATATGGATTGTGGTATTTTTGAGGTATTTTCCCAGCAGTTTTGCCACTTTCTCATCAACAAGGGATGGTTTGGCATTCTCCACCTCAAAGTAAAATCCATATTTCTTGGAAAGGTAGCTTACCTTTGAGAGAAGGGAGTCTATGGCATCCAGATTTGGCTCAGGACTGACGGGATCTGTGAGGGGATTTTTCAGGAGATCCCTTCCGTACTCGAGGAAGTCAGCCCCGCTCAGCACTATCCTCCTCACTCCCACTTTAGCCAAGCCTTCTATCTCATCCAGAATGCTTTCCTCATCCCTTGATTTCGGCGGACCGTATAGATAGGGGATGGAGCAATATCCACAGCCAGGAGGTATTCCCTGAGGGCATAATATCCTCTCTGAGGGACATAATCTGCATATATCTTGGGATACCAGAAGCTTTGGTCTTCTGAAGTTTGAGCAGCTCCTCACAACCTCCACATAAACTCTGGAACACTTGTAATGGGGTATTGTGCTGTAGAACTTTACAGCATTTACAGACGGCTTGAACATCAGAAATTCCTCTCTTGTCAGATACCTCAGTTTTGTTGTCCCATTTCTGAAGACCAGATTTGGCACATCTTTCAGCTTGGATGGATCTACCCCTCTCAAGAGAACTTCCCTGAGGGATATCTCTCCTTCCCCCCAGATCCCCAGATCCAGGTTCAGTCTTCTCACAACACCGAGATCAGATGTTATCGGTCCTCCTATTATCTTAATTCCATCAATTAGCTTCAGTGCCCTTGCCACAGCCGGCTCATCCATTGTCATCGCACTTATCAGAACAGTTCCACTGAACTTTCTTCCCTTTTTAAGGAAGTCCTCCACCCTCATGAGCTTGTATTCAAGGCCAAGGCTCTCGAGAATACCTGCTATAAGCCTGGGTCCTGCTCCTATCACATCAAGAGAGGAGAGCCTCCTTGCTTTTCCTGCAGCTAGAGCGTCCAGTATCAGGAGCATCCTGAATTTGAATGCCTGATGTAAAAAGCCTTTTTATGGGTATTTTAAACACCTTTCATCTGCTTAAAATTATTTTGAATAAAAAGTGAGCTACTTTCCAAGCTGGAAGATTTAATTGTTTTTATAAAAAAGCTGGTGTTATCCATTTCAACAAATAAAAAAGATGATTAGTGGATTCCCCTGTGTATTCATCCACGTACTCTGACTGCTGTGATCGGGTGCCCATAATAACTCTGTTGCATGTAATCGATGTAGACTGTGTAGCCTCTATCAGCCCATATAATGTAATGGATTGATGTATCTCTGCAGCTCTGCTTATCGTTGTATATCTCTAGGTCTGGTACCAGCCCAGGGGGTATTTTATTCTTAGCTATTAGATCGGATATATAGCTTACTGGAACTGGAATGCTGAAGCTGTTTGTCGTTACAACACTGCTGAGAAACCACAATTCATATGCAGGATCTGTTCCACCAGTTCCCTGCCCTGTGAAGGATCCCTTGTTAATCCAGCTGTAATCGGCCATATACTGATCATCTCCCTTGGTACTGCTCAGCCCGCTGAAGTCCACGCTGTTGACATAGAACTGGTATTTGTACCTGTCCAGCCCGCAGTAGTTCCACTCATGCCTCACCTCGTAGACAAGCCTTAGGGGCATCGATATATATGCCCTAGAATTGTAATTTGCAATGGCACTAGCACTGTACTGGGAGGAAGAGCCCCAAGAGAAGAGGCCTGATACATTCCATCCGGCTCCAAAGGACCATATCACCCTGACTCCCCAGCTACTCGAGCTGCTAACCCCTATTGCTGCACCCACACGGCCTACGCTGTGCTGTGATGTCGTCAGATTGGCTATGTTTATCCTCCTCCACTCATCCTTTTTGTAAACCAGATCTGAGTATATCACGCATGATTCTCCTGTTGGCTGCACCCCAGTTGCCATCTCCGGGGATTTCTCCTTCATACTAACAGGAACCGTGAATGTGACAGGACCTGTTTTGTCAACCGGCATCTCCACATACTTTATGTCTGTGGCATAGGTTCTGAGGTCTATCACCTCTATCTCAATGGGGAAGCTGTGAAGGATGCTCCCGTTCTTAGCAGTCCTCTCATTCTGAAGCTTCCAGCCCGATGTGAGCTGGGATATGGAGAGCCTTATTGTATCCCTGTATATTCCCGAGTATACTATGCTGGTTCCATTTGGGAGGAAAGCTGTTACTATCACCTGATATCCGTATACGGGTCTTCCTCTTTCATCTATGACAGTGAGGTAGATGGAATCAGACAGCCTTGCATACAGGGGGATGGAAGATGCTCCAATTATCAGGAGCAGGAGTAAAAGGGCCAATTTCCTCGACATGGCCACACCCCTAAAAACAGGAAGCACTAAAATTTAATCTTTATATATATATTTGGATTTCGATTATTAACAATTGAGAATTATAAAGAATGTAGCTGGTGATGGATTTGTTGAGAAATAAAGAAGGATATGCCAAGTTGCAGGGTGATCCGCTGGCGGATATCCTGATTGAGATCTTCCTATGTAGAGCTCGCATTTGTCCTCTACTCAGTGTCAAAGTTGTTGGACGCAGTTACCAAGTACTACACGAAAAAAGCTGAAATTTTGGGGAAAACCGAAGATTGCCCTGCTGTTTGAACACCTTTCTGACGTAATAACTCTGAGATCGGCTAGGGACTAGGTAAACTGTTTTCAAGTGAACCATAACAATATTCCAACGAATAGGTCCCATTCTCTGATATTAAATCGAGCATGATGTAAGCCCCATAGTATCGGGCTGAGGATGTAGACAAATCCATCGCCACCGCCAGCTTATCTAGTGTGATGTTTACTGCCTCATAACTGAGATTTCCTCTTTTTATGAGCTCGGAGAGATAAACTTTCATTCTGTTATACTGATCTGTGTACTCCTCGAGCATCGCTTTGTACGAATCCTCAATGACCTTCGATCTCCTGGATGGCACATGTGTGCGTGCAAGCACATAGTTCCAGTAGTCCTTTGAATATCCTTCTGGGGAGATCTCCCTCATAAAAACTAGAAGCATACCGTATCTGTAGGAGTTTATTAGCCTGTCCTCCTGGGAGGCCATGAGCTTCTCCAAAGTCAGGTTTATCATCTCCTCAGTGCTCATCCCTCTGTCAATCCAGGAGACAAGCTCCCTGAGATACTGGTATTCAACTCCCCCTCTCGCTATCTCTATCTCCCTCTTTATCTCATCGCTGAAATCCCCCTTTATCTCCTTTCTTATGAGCTCAGATAAATAGAACTCATAAAGCCTCGGAGTCCTGTATATCTCCTCCCTGTACCATGTATCCTTGGCTTCAGAAAGTGAAAACAGATCCACTATGTTGTCAGGCGCATATATTGTAGCATTTTTAACTCTGTAAACTGAATACCTCTCAAATCTGGAGAAGTTCTGGAAAATGGACCTCTCCTCCCTGGAAAATGGTATGCAGATTTTCCTACTCTCCTGAGGTGCTGGCAAAATGCTTTTATTAACAGATGATTTTCTGAGACTAATTACAGAAATGAAAGCCACAATAACCATGAGAAATACAAGCAGGACAAGCCTTCTCCTGATATCCCCCTCAAAGAAGCACACAGAGAGAATATAAACTTAAATTAAATATTTCTAAATGCATAAGAGAGATATAGCTTCAACTGTCAATCAAAATTTAAAAATAGGTGAGGTAATCAGCAGGGATGGATGAGCAGGATGAGAAACTGATAAAAGAGCTTAAGAGGAATGCAAGAGCAAGCATATCGGTTCTAAGCAAGAAGCTGGGCCTTCCTAGGACAACAATACATTACAGGATGAGGAAGCTGATAAAAGAGGGGATAATAAAGGGGTTCACAGTAAGGCTGGATTACTCAAAGCTCGGGAAGGGAACCACTGCGTTCATCTTGGCTACCTATGATCCATCATCCGGGGTTAGCCAGAGGGATGTGGCAAGAAGCATAAGCCTTCTAGAGGACGTTGCTGAAGTGCACATAATATCCGGGGAATGGGATCTTCTGATAAAAGTGAGGTCATCATCTGTTGAGGAGATAGGAAAGATAGTTGTGGATAAGCTGAGGGAGATAAAGGGAGTGAAGAGCACGATGACATGCGTCTCCTTCGTCACAGTGAAGGAGGAATAAGCATACCTAGAAACGTTTATAGATTGTTTTGCAAGAGATGTTCTGAAATTCGTTTAATAGGCCTTCTGAAGGAAAAGCTTAAGAAGAAAAAATCTTTTTATTATATAATTTTGCATATCCTTAAACTGTTATCATAGTGAGGAGGATATAAAGGGAAGGATGATGAAGGGCACTGCTCCCAGTGCCACAGTCAGCGCAGATAGGACAACTTCAGCTGCTGCCATATACCTGTTCTCCCTCAGTTTTTCCATCGATGCAGCTCCAGGGTTCCATGTGACATAGTAGATGTACCTGAGCGAGTAAGCTGCGCTTAAAAGAGTGGCTCCTGCGAACAAAAGCGCAAATATGGTGCTGTACTGTATTCCAGAGCTTGCTGCTGCTATTATCATCATCGCCTCTCCCCAGAATATCGGAAGAGGAGGAGCTCCTGCTATGCTCATTGCTGCAACCACAGTGCTTCCACCTGTTAGGGGCATTCTCTTCAGCATCATGCCCATCTCCTCTATGTTCCTCCTTCCAAGGATGTGCATAATACTTCCTGCTGTCAAAAATAGGAGGCCCTTGCTCCATGCATGAGCAAAAAGGTGAAGGAATGCACCTGAATATGCCAGCAATGCCGCACTCATATTTCCATTCAACATTGCCGCTGTTCCAATTGATATTCCTGCTAGGGAGTAGCCAAGCTGGCTTATGGAAGAATATGCAGGTATCCTCTTAATGTCAGTGTGTCTCATCGCGACAAAAGCCCCAAAGTAAGATGATATAATTCCAAGCCATGCCAAATATGCCGGAGTTGTCAGATCAGGGCTCATCGGAAGGAGTATAAGCCTGAAAGATATTCTGTATATCGCATATATTCCGGTGGCAACAAGTATCCCGCTTAGCATTGCGGAAAACGGCGCTGGAGCCTCAGAATGCGCATCCGGAAGCCATGAATGAACAGGAAACATTCCTGCCTTAACCAGAAATCCAAATGTCATAAGGGAAAATACTAAAAGCCAGGTATCCCTCCAAGAAGCGTTAAGAGGAGCAGCTCTGTATATTGAATCCATGGAAAGAGTGCCGAATGTATTGTATATTATTCCAAGACCGAGGACTATCATCAGGGAGCCAACATGCGTGAATATGAAGAACTTGAACGCGTATTTCTCAGCCTCGCCATACCCCCACCATGCTATCAGGAAGTAGCTGGGTATCAGCATGAACTCCCAGAAGATGTAGAATACAAGAAGGTTTGAGGCGGTGAACACTCCGAGCAGGGCTGTCAGGAGCATCATGAGGAAGAAGTAGTACTCTCCCCTCTTCTTCTCTATGTAGCCTATTGAGTAAAAAGCTGATGCGATGAAGAGAATCTGAGTTGCCAGACACATGACAAATGAGATTCCATCGAGCTTCAGGGAGAATTCTATGGGCTGAACCCATGGGAGGAACTTGGGAATCCAGCCGCTTATCAAAAACTCTTTTTCAAAGATCCATGATAGAAGCAGAAGAATTAGGGATGCGGCTCCTGATATAACTGATGTTATAGCCGCCTTTCTGCCGTTGAACAGAGAGAAGACCGATAATATCGATGGAAGGAATATTGCCAGAGGCAACAACATCATATCACCTCCCGAATGTCCACAGGAATGGAGTTGGAGTTATCCCTGCCAGTATAAGCGTAAACACAAGTATTGCGAGCGGTATTAAATCGGATTTACTCTCCTTGATCCTGCTGACATCCTCCCTTGGGGAGAAGGAGAGCTTTATCAGCCTGAAGCTGTATGCCGCGCATACCACAAAGAAGATGCTTGCCACAAAAGCAGCAGCAAGAAATATCGGCATGTTTGTCGCAACAAGCGAGAATATGACCAGATATTTTGCCACAAACCCTGCAAGAGGTGGAATGCCTGCCATGGAAAGGAGGGATATGGAGAGCAGAATTGTCGCGAAGGGAAGTCTTATGTGCATGCCCTGAAGCTGCTGCAATCTGAACACCCCTATATCCTCAAAGCTTCCGAGAATTGTTATTATCACAGCAAGAGCGATGCTGCTTGCGGCAGTGAAGTATGCATAGGGCATCGCCATGTACGCATTGTTGCCCATCAGGAACACGCCATTTACATCGTAAAGTATTATCAGCAGCAAGGAATAGCCGGCATCCGAGACCATGCTGTAGCCGAAAAGCCTTCTCACCCTTCCTTGAGAGAGAGCGGAGAGCTCCCCCAAAACT
Organism: Candidatus Methanodesulfokora washburnensis; assembly: GCF_003947435.1. Classification (GTDB taxonomy): domain Archaea; phylum Korarchaeota; class Korarchaeia; order Korarchaeales; family Korarchaeaceae; genus Methanodesulfokora; species Methanodesulfokora washburnensis. The sequence goes on along the minus strand of NZ_RCOS01000170.1, from coordinate 8,023 downwards.
ATGGAGAAAATTCCTATCGTGGCTATCAGAGTTATTATGGCCAGCTGTGTTAATTTAACTGTCTGAAATAGTGGTGAGAATATCGTCATGAACCTCCCCAGCAGATAGTATGCTGCCAGGTCCGATGTGACAAGCACCAAAGCTACAGGTGGAGCAACGATACCTGAGACATAGTCGGGAAGCCACATGTAAAACGGAACAGCTCCGGTATCTGTCAGAAGAGCAACAGCTATTAGGACAAATGCCATCATCAGGAGCTGCACGTTCTTTGTTTCAGGAATTCTCTCCCATATGTACATCAGGTTTAGGCTGGACAGATCGAAGTTGGGCCCAGAAACAGATGCTATAAGGAGGCCAATTCCAGCTATTAGAAAAGCTGAGGATATGGATGTCATCACGACCATTTTCATCATCGCCTCATGTGTCTGCTTCCTGTATCCGCCGCATGGACAGAGGGATAAGCCCACCACTCCAGCCAGTGCCATCTCCCAGAACATGAATATAGCGAGCACATTGTGCGAGAACAGGGTGCCGAAGACAGCTCCCGTCGTGAAGAGAGCTGAGGAAACTATGGGAGATATCTCCCTCTCCCCGAACCTTGAGATTATGTGCAGTATGAGCATGTTAGCTGCAAGAGCTGTTACTCCTGAGTAGAAGAGGGAGAAAGGATCAACGGCAAAGAAGTCCTTTATTCCAAGGAAATCCCCTGTAAAAAGCTTTTCTTTGGAATTTATCATGCCAAACCAGAGAATTGGAAGGATTATGTAGGAGTAGGCATATGGTATCAGCGAGACGAGGGCGAGTGAGAGCTTCCCGGCTTTGAACCTGCCCATGAAAAATACTATAACTGAAAATATTATGAAGATCGATATTGTTGATATGACCTCCATCATGTCAACATCACCCCCAGAGCCATTGCCAGAAGGAGTATCAGGCCCAGAGAGAAGGCGGCAACATAATGGCTTATCATCCCCGTGTGGATCTCCCTGAGAAAGTTTCCAAATCTTGTTGCTTGATCTGCTATCCTGTAGGAGAGGGCATCCAGGGCTCTGTCAACTCCCCATGATATTCCGGACATTATAGTTCTGAATACGGGCATCAGCACTCTTGTGTACAAATCATCGAAGTAGTAGCCTTTCTCTAGGACTCTCCTCACCAAAGCCAGTTCAGGTCTGAAGCCCCTCCAGTAGCTGAGGTAAAAGAGGACAAAGGAAAGGGATACTGCTGATACCGAGATCAAAGCTGTTTTCATGTCCACTGAGAATCCAGCCAGAGGATTGTGCTCCAGCATAAAGGAGGTTATTGAAGGAGTTATGAAGCAGGAAGCAGCCAGTAAGATCATTGGCAGGGTCATTGATATGCTTGCCTCGTGCGCATGCCCTTTTTGCTCGCCGAAAAATGTCATCAGAACTGCTCTGAATATGTAAAATGGCGTTAAAATAGCTGTGATGAGAAGGAGAATATAGCTAACTGGGGAAGCGCCCATCACAACCTCCATCACAGCATCCTTGCTGAAGAAGCCGTTCATCGGCGGTATCCCGGACAAGGCCATGGCTCCGATTAGGAATGTAGTTGATGTGATGGGCATTGACCTCCTGAGACCACCCATCTCCCTCATATCCCTTGTTCCGGTTGCATGGATTACAGCTCCAGCTCCCATGAAGAGAAGGGCCTTGAAGAAGGCGTGGCTTGTGAGATGAAGCATAGAGCTGAAGATTGTCTCGGAGAATGGGACAGAGGAGAAAGCGCCAAGCCCGGCGAACATGTACCCAAGCTGGCTTATCGTAGAGTATGCTAGAACCCTCTTTATATCGTATGTGACAAGGGCCATTGTGGCAGCCAGAAATGCTGTGATTGATCCGATCCACAGAAGAACTTGAGAGAATCCTGATAGAGCTGCTATGCTTGCTGATCCATACTCAAGAGATAGAGTTATCAACCTAGCCACCAAATAAACGCCAGCCTTGACCATAGTGGCCGCATGTATGAGAGCGCTGACAGATGTCGGGCCCTCCATTGCATCGGGAAGCCATACATGGAGGGGAACCTGTGCCGACTTCCCAAAAGCCCCTCCCAGAGAGAGAAGCATTACTGTGGATATGAAGGAGGAGGGCAAAGCCCCAAGATGAGAGGAAACCACATCATACCTTAGATCCCCTATCTGAAGGTATATCAGCGATATCGCTGTCAGGAGCATGACATCTCCGAATCTTGTGACTATGAAGGCCTTCACTCCAGCTCTGGATGCCTCAGGTCTCTCATACCAGTGGGCTATGAGGAGGCAGGAGCAGAGACCAACAACCTCCCAGAACAGGTATAGGTAAAGGAAGGATCCTGATAGGACCAATCCAAGCATTCCGGCTATGAAAAGCTGTATCAAGGAGTAGTACCTTATGTAACTGGGATCCTCCCCCATATATCCTATGGAGTAAACAACAATTAGGAAGCTCACTAAAGCCACAACAAAGGACATGAGCGCGGATAATCTATCTATCATCAGAACAGGAGCTATTGGACCATCAAATGCCTGAATAAATGCAGGATCCCTCAGAAGAGGAGCTCTTATAAGGAAGAGCTCTGCAGATATGACAACTGATATCAGGGATGAGAGAACTGCTATTGCCTCTATCAGCCTTCTGCTCTTAACTGGACTGAGGAGAAGGGAAAGAGCTGCTCCTATGGCAGGAGACAGGAATATAAACCAGACTGAATTCAATATATCACCCCCTTAGCTCGTTTAACTTGTTCATATCGCCTGTTTCACTTCTTTTTACAGCTATGAACAGGACTGCTATCGTTATGCCTAAGGTCACGCTGTCAACGGAGAGAAAGAGTATTATAAGCGATTGTGAGAATGCAAAACTTCTTGATATTGCTAGCATCGGGAAGAAAACAAGACCGGCAGCCCCTGAGGACAGGAGTTCTATGGATATCAATATTTTAGCTGCATTCCCCCTGGATACCAGGCCAAAAATTCCTAGAGCAACCAGAACAGCTGACATCAAGGTGTAAACCAATAAGATCATTCCCTCCACCCCCTGACAAGTAGAACAGCCACAACAGACCCTGCCAGTATAAGAAGACCCTGTATTAAGACGAATACAGGAAAGTAGTTGCTAAGCTTGACGTTTATTGATGTCATTATGTCCTCATAGGATTTGAGAGTGAAGATCCACGGTATCAGAAGAGCAACTAGGGAAACAGCAATTACAGCTGCCACATCCCCTCTTACAATTTTCTCCTCAAAGCTCTGAACGCTTGAAAGACCTATTATCACCATGGCCCCTACAGCTATTGAGAGCTGCATCAAGGCAAGGGAAAAGCTTCCCAAGTGCCAATATGCCAGAGATACAAGCCACAGAGCAGCGCCGGCTGCCATCACCGATCTGACTGGCTTATCCGTTGTCACTGAATAAAGACCTGTGGAAAAAGCCGAAAGAAATATTATGACGGATATAACATCATCAAACAACATTCTATCACCCCTTCGCTGGAGGAGGTGGTGGAAGAGGCTTTGGCTGAGGTCTTTTCTCGAGAGGTCTAAGCTCTTTCGGCACTATTTTCATCTTATCCTCCTCAAACGAGAAGAAGGGTTTTGGAACCTCCCTTGTCATTTTTATTGCCTCATATGGACATGTGTCCTCACATTGAGCACAGAAAACGCACCTTCCTATTATGAAAATGGGTAGCTTTCTGTTCACCTCCTTGAACTCGACCATCTCTATTGCCGCTGCAGGACAGTCAAGCGCACAAGCTCCACAGCCTATGCACTTATCGATATCGAGGAACTCAAGCCCTCTGTAGATCTCCTCCACCTCAATTTTCTCGAAAGGAACATCTATTGTTGCAGGCCTCCTCTTCAAATTCCCCAATATTTCTCCAAATAGCTTCAACAAATCAGACACCTCCCAAAAGCAGGGAAATAGCCAGAATGAGTGCGGATGATGGGACAAGGTACTTCCACATCATGTCCAGAACATTTGATATAGCAAGCCTTGCAGCACTCGCCTTTATTGTAACTATGAAAAATGCTATAATCAATATTTCCACCATTGTCATGATGAAGCCCAGCAGGGGGTTCTGGTAAAATGGAGAGCCAGCTCCGAAGAATATGGAAGCCATGAATGCTGAACAGAATAAGAGCTGGGTGTCCTTTGCCAGATCTAAAAGCGCCAGCCTTCTGCCTGATAGCTCAGTAAAGTAGCCCGCAACAAGCTCCTGCTCTGCATCAGGTATGTGAAATGGTGCCTCCTCAAGCTCTATTTGTGTTGCTACTAGGAAAAGAGGTATCGAGATGGACCAAGGTATTAGATAAGCGGGATTTGATAAAAGAACACTGCCCATCCTTCTTCCTATTTCAAATATGGATAAACTTTTTGTTATATAAGCCGGGACCAGAGCAAGTATGAAGTAGGGGATCTCGAACCCTATTACCTGAGCCAGAAGCCTCATCCCGCCTATCATCCCATATGGGCTTGACATAGACCATCCTATTGCAAATAGCATGAAGGAAGCAGCTGATGTGAGGAGGAGAACTGCTATTAGATCGCCTTCAAAGCTTATCAAAGGCCTTCCAACGAAAGGAAGGAAGAAGCATACATATATAAATATAGATGATGCCATGAGAAGTGATAGATCTATGAGGTGGTTATCAGCCCTCTCAAGCTCTATGACCTCCTTTGACAGAAGCTTGAAGAAGTCTGCTATCGGCTGTAAAATTCCCTTGTATCCTATGTACTTCGGTCCAACCCTGTTCTGCATTCTTGCAAACAGCTTTCTCTTGTACCACTCAATGAAGAAGCTCATCAGCAGGAGGAAGAGGAATCCCGGAAAGATGAATATCTGAAGAATTAGGACAATTGCCTCCAGTATCACTTCTCCCACCTCCTTCTGGCCTCCCTTCTGAGCTCCTCTCCGCTGATTACTTTTGCTGTGCCTGATCTAATGTCCACCAGTGTAACTCTAGCCAAGCAGGAGAAGCAGGGATCCCAGCTCACGTATATCATCGGAATATCAGCTATGGAGTAGCCTATATGAGCTTTAGCTGCGGGAAAGACGTTTGCAAAGCTTGGAGTTCTTATCCTATGTCTGTATGGCCTCTGTCCATCGCTTATAGTGTGATGCACAAGCTCCCCTCTTGGTGCCTCCACTCTTCCTATTCCTTCTGCCCCTTTGGGGGCAGCTCTTGGAGCCCTGTACCTTATCGCACCTGAGGGCATGTGCTTCAGCGCATACTCTATCATGTTGATGCACTCAAGCGTCTCATCCACCCTCGCGATCAGCCTAGCCCACACATCGCACTCCTCTCTAGTGATAACATTGAATGGAACCTCATCGTATGCTACATGATTTGACCTGTGATCCCTTCTAACATCATAATCAACTGCTGATGCCCTAGCAAAGGGCCCAACTCCTCCTAGCCTTACCATCTCAGCTGTTTTCAGCACTCCAACATCCACAGTCCTCCTCCTGACTATTGGATCCTCGGAGAAAACCTTTCTGTACTGGATAACCCTGTTTCTCATCTCAGATAGCTCCTTTATCACTCTTTCAGCCAGAATATCATTTATATCCCTGTAAACTCCTCCTATCCTGTCATAGGATTGCATTACCCTTCCTCCTGTGATTGCCTCTATCAACCTCAGTATCCTCTCCCTGTCGCGCCATATCAGCATGAAGAGGGAGTTGAAGCCCATCTCCTCAGCTGCTACTGCAAGCAGTATCAGATGGCTCTGTATCCTGTGTATCTCCTGGGTCACAACCCTGAGATATTTTGCCCTAGGGGGAGGCTCTATCCCCATTGCCTCCTCAACAGCAGCCACAAAGGCATTTGTGTGGCTTGGATTGCATATTCCGCAAACTCTGGCCGCTACATAGAGGCCCTGAACATATGTTCTGTTCTCTAGGAGCTTTTCTATCCCCCTGTGAACGTAGTTAAGATAGGGAGTGACGTTTACCACCGTCTCTCCATCGACCTCAAACTTGAAATGAGCTGGCTCGTGAAGCATCGGATGCTGGGGACCAAATGGAAGCAACATCGTGAATGTGCTCATATTATCGCCTCCAGTCCTTTCTCAAGGGGAATTCATCCTTTCCAAAGTTTTCAGGGGTCATGAACGGTTTTCTCAGGTTTGGATGACCGACAAACTTGACACCAAGAAGATCATACACCTCGTTCTCGTTCATCTCAGCCCCGGGTATTATGGGAGTTATGCTCTCTATCTCCGGATTATCCCTTTTCACCGAGGTCCTGAGAAGCACATACTCCTTGTTTTTGTGGAACATGAAGTGATAAACAAGCTCTATCTCTCCAGCATCAGGCCTATCTACGCCAACTATTGTGACAAAATGGAGATCCTGAGGGCCTGATGCGATCATGCCAGCTGCTTTCAGAATTTTGCTCACAGAATCAGCTATTCTATCAGGTGGGACTTTTACCTCCCACCTCCACCCCACTCTTTTCACTTCCCCTATTTGGGATAAAAGAGATTGGAGATCCAAGGACATTGTCAGACCTCCCTCAGCTTTGAGGCGGCTATGGCCAGCGCCTCAACAATCTTCTCTGGCCTAGGTGGGCAGCCGGGAACCTCCATCAGAACGGGAACAAAGTCCTTGACTGATCCAGCCCTGTTGTAAGCATCGTGAAACACACCTCCACTTATAGCACATGTTCCCACAGCAACAACAGCCTTTGGCTCGGGCATTTGCTCATATATCCTGATAAGCCTGTCTTTAGTCTGATTTGTAACTATTCCAGTGACCACAAGGACATCTGCATGCCTAGGAGAAGGTTTCAGAAGAACCCCAACCCTTTCCGGATCGTAGTTTGGGCATATAGCTGAGAGGACCTCTATATCGCATCCATTGCAGGCTCCCGCATTGAAGTGAAGAAGCCAGGGAGATGAGGATCTTGCCCATTTTGCTAGGGATAGGGAGAAAGTTCCACCCATGAGATCACCCCAGTACCATTATGAAGGATGCAACAGCCACAACAACTAAGTACAGAGCTAGAAGAGCTGTAACAGCTCCTGACATGAGGGTAAGTGCTAGAAGAACTGGAACCATTTCAAGAATTGAAAAGAAGAGCAGGAACTTCCAGTAAGTTATTCTTACCAAGTTTGAGACATTTTCGGGCTTCTCTCCGGACCAGTATGTCTCCCCTTTAATTTTACTTGGCTTTTTAGGCGCTATATGCTCCATGGAAAATAAAAGTACAAGTAAGCCTAAAATTATGACAAAAAATGGAATCCACACTTCTATCGGAAGCATGGTGATCCCTGTAGATAGGTTGTTATTACTTAAAAAACTTTTCTCTAAGGAACATCAGAGAAAATTATTTTTCTACTAGAAAAATAGAAAAATTTTTTACATAAGAATTAATTATTTGATCTCCTGTGCTACTTGACTCATTCTCCACTCTCAACCATCTTCCTTAAGCAGAGGACTTTGTCCCTCAGGCCGAATTTCTCCCCGAGTTTCTCCACCTCACTCCACTCAATTTTAATTCTCCTTAACCTCTCCACGGAGATGGGTCTTATCCCTCTAGCTGCCTCAAGTACTGCATATGCCTCTACCGTCAGGGAGATGAAGTCTATTCCCCATCTGCTCACATCAATTACATGATCCGGAAATGCCGACAGAGGATCCCCTAAAGGGGTTGTCGTGAATATCTCTATTGGGATAGGCCTCTCGCCGAGAGGATAATAAAGCGTGAAGACATGACCTCTTTTAGACCTTATAAGCTCAAGTCTCATCTCCTCCCTTCCAGAGGACTCCACATAAGCCTCCTCTATTGCCTTTAATGTAGCACCGGGACAGAGGAGATCTATGTCCTTGCTGCTCACATCAATCCCCTTGGTAACAGCTATTATCTGAGATCCGTAAACTATTGTTGGCACTCTTTTGTGAAGAACCGGATAGAAAGAGAGGAAAACTGGGAGCCACTCGCTTATCTCCCTCATATAAATTCCTCCGCCCAGAGAGCCGGAACTGAGTTAAACATTCTTCTCAACAAAATAAGATC
>NZ_RCOS01000121.1 GCF_003947435.1 Candidatus Methanodesulfokora washburnensis | reverse complement strand
GCTTTTTGAGAAAAGTAAGCGCGTTTTAAAAAAACAGATGAGACCCAGCTAGCCGCATTTTTAACGAAGTTTATCGCATTATATATGGCATCCAGAACAACAGCTTTGAACATGCTAGCTAGGTTAGCAATTCCGCTAAGTATACTAGATACAGTATTTTTAAGCCAGTCTATTCCAGCGGATATACCGCTTATCAGAGCGGATATTCCACTTATCACAGCATTTTTGAGCCAGTCAAACATGCCTGAAAGCCAAGACATGAGCTGTCCAAGAGGATCTGTCAGACCACCTAGAGCCATTGCCATAGCTTCTACATCTATCTCCATGATTTTATCAAAAGGTAGTACCTCAATCCCCTCTGGTAAGGGGGTCTGAGTTGAAGGCAGGGAGGAGGCTATGAATGATGCTATCTTATTCACTTCATCAGGCGTAAGTGTGAAGCCGAAATTTATGTTTGGATCGCTCATCTCAACACCTCCCTAACCTTCTCTTTTCCCATCGTGTAGATGTACATCTTGAGCTTTGCTACTTCAGCAAGTATTTTAGCCCTGAGCTCTTCTCTCGTTTTAAAGGGAATTGAGAAGGGTCTTGTTTTCATCCCTTCATACTCAAATGCAACAACAGCTATGTACTCAGGTGTTCCAGTCTTTATAACTTCAAGTAAGTAAATTGTACAGCCATCATATTCGAAAGCCTTAGGTAATATCTCAACTTTCGTAACTGATGCCATCATAAAAGAAAGGGGGATAGGGTATAAAAAGGCTTTCTCACTTTATACTAAAGAAAATAAGTTTATTGTGTTGGAGTAGCAGGAGCGGTTCTGCTCATCTTCTTTCCAATCTCTATCATCTTCTTTAATTCGACAATAAGCTCTCTGGATTTCTTGACAAGAGGACAATTAGGAGCCAGTCTGCAATTAAGAGTAGCAAGCTCGAAAGCAAGCTCTTGAGCCTTAACGAGGACATCCGATAGAGCTTCAGCAAAAGCCTTTTGTTCTGGAGTAGGTTGGGGAATAGGCGGAGTTATAGCCTCTGGAGAAGGCACTACTTCGATAGCTTGCTCAGGTAAGCCTTCATTTTCCTCTTCAACCTCATCTGTTCTGCCAGTTCTCTTGACTTTTCCCTCAGGTTCGGAAACCATTTCTCTATCTCACCCTTGATTTCTAGGAGTATTTCTCTATTTAAACCTTGCCTTCCCCAGTGGTCTAGCCAGAAGTCAGTAAACTCATCATCGGACATCTGTAGAAGAAGGTCTTTACCCCAGCTATGGGACTCAACATTCCTTGTAACATACTGAAGACCAGCCATCTGGTACTGTCTCTTCTGGTACTGGTTCACGGAGTGTTTATTGCATATAGACTCTACTAAATTTTCAACAGCATATCTGTAGTTCTGCAAAGTAGCATAGACATCCATTTTTTCGCTTTTTGATAGATCGGTCATCTCTGGAACTGTGGAATAGTTTGTGAATGCAACAGGTGTTAGGAAGTAGTTGTTCACTGTTTTATTCACCTTTCTGTAGAGATACTCAAGAAGAACTGGAAGAGCGGGTACAGTCTTCTTTCCATTGTTTTCATATACCCTGGTTAACGGTCTTATCACGGTATCTGGATATGTCGTGAACCCATAGCCTAAAGCAGTGTTATCGAGAGCAAATCCCAGCAGAGCATCATCCAAGTTGTTTATCTCAACCTCTTTTATATTTCCATCCATATCCATGAATAGAACTTTGTTCTCATTGTTCCAGAGGGATGCACCTATCTGAGAGACACCCAGTATGAACATCTGGTATTTTGTAGCTCTTAAAAGCTGAATTCTGTTAAATATGGTTACGACTAAATCTCTCTGAATCCCAAACTGATCCCCCAATTTCAGTATATCATTAGCTAGCGTCTGGGGGTCTCCAGTATCGTTATACAGCCTGTATAGCAAAGCTCTAAGAAACTCGATCATATATTCTGGATCGTAATAAGACATGTCATAATGGCTTTTTTCATAATATGCTTTCTCAGGTGTCTCTCTGGTGATTTCCTCAGCTTCTTCAGGTGTGAAAGATCCTGCATTTGCAGATGTAGGATTCTTTAATGCATTTATTATATCTTCTTTTGAAACCCCAGCGGGTAGCTCTATCTTTCCAGATTCAATGTCCTCAATTATCTCCTGCAAAATATCCTCTGGAGCAGGTGTCTCAACTGGAAGGTTTATACCAGCCTCTATCTCCTCTGGAGAGGGAGTTTCAGGTTCTTTCAGGAAGGAGATTGGTAGTATCTCATCAAAAGTTATACCTAGAGTGAATGCTGAAATCATGGCAAGAAGGTTCATATCATACTCCTGAGACCATGCATATTCCTCAAAAAGATCCCTAGTGTCAAAAGTCCTCTGTAAATTTGTGTATTCAGCTGATGGAGTCTGTGTCTTAAGAAAGAGCTTTCTCTTCTGCTCAAGTATCTTTGCTATTTGCTCTCTGGTGAGCATACTATATGTTAGTGAAGATACCTTAAAAACTCTTTGTAGAGTTTAAATGAATCAAATTCCTCAGCTCTCTTTAAAGCCTCTTTTTGCATTTTATTGTACCTTTTCTCATCGCTTCTTTTTATCTCAACAGCCTCAAGTATAGCACTAACAAAATCATTGGGATCATAATAAGACATAAGGTACTCTATGCCCTCTCCTGTATCAGTAAATCTCTGTTCTGCAAACGGCACTCTAATAGAGGTTTTCTCAGAAGTAAGGGATGACAGCGGATCGTAGTCTATGTGGATCACAGGTCTCCCAAGAGCCATAGCCTCTAAGACAGGAAGACAGAACGATTCAGCCAGAGAAGGCTGAACATAGTAATCAAATCCAGACAGGAGAAGAAGAAGCTCGTTTCTTGATATAGCATTAGGTGAGTATCCAAACCCAGTATTCACATATATATTTGGAATTCCTGCGAAATATGGCACAGCTTTCGGTTCTGTTATGATGTAGAATCCCACGTTTTCATCCATCTCGACAACAGTTCTTATTACCTGAGCATATTCAGCAAGCCCCTTTCTCTGATGTGATGATGCAATAGTACCAAATACAACAAAATTATCGCTTCTATTGGGAAACTTTGAAAACACAAGCTTTCTACCAGCATCCTGATTCTGAGCTATCTTCTCAAAATCCGATAGCGAGATCCCATGAGGGATGACAGCCTCACAGTTTATGTTCACATAGGATAGCATCTGTTTTGTGAACTCGGAGTTTGCTATGTATAGGATGTTATCCCTCATCCAGTCCTTTACATATCTTGAGACAGGTCTTCCTTCAACAACTACATAGGCTACAGCAGGAAATCCAGAGTGCTTTCTTAGCTCTCTTATTATGAGAAACCATGATGAAGCAAACAGAGGAGCGAACGGTATTATGAATATTGCTGAATCATACTTTGATCTGATCTGAAAAGGTGGTTCCTGTACTGGAGAGAGGAAAGAAGTATGTCCATCTTTCTGCAAAACCTTTGATATTTCCCTAGCGACTAATTCAAGAGAAATAGCCCTACCATGATATATTCCTACCTTCATCGAAGACACTATAGGATAGACTGGACTCCACTTAAAAAACTTTGCTTAAAAAAAAGATAGGGGGAGAGCGAAGTATGCGGCAGAATTCAGTTGTATCCTTCAGTATGGAGAAACCCATCCAGCCACGACGTTTATTATCTCGTTCAGTATGTCTGGGTTTGCGTCAAAGCTTGTTACATACATGCTCTTCAGTCCATCAGCTATCTTCTTTGCGGCATCAGCAGAGCTTCTTGCAGTGTGCTTATACAGCTTCAGAGCAAAGGCAAGGTACAGAGCCCTCATTGTTGAGGCAACTCCGTACTTGTCCAGTATTGGTCTTACAAGGTCTCTTAAGGCTCCAACGGTCAGAAGTCCCTCCTGTGCCCTAGCAAGAGCCACATCTTTTATGTCAGTGAACCTAGTCCCTATTACGGTTGGGTTGAACTTAGCCGCATACTTCGCATACATAGCCTGTCCATTCCTGTAGCCAGCCATCTATCTCACCTCACGCAGACATGGAAGGAAAAAGTATATAAAGAAGTGAGACTTATATATGATGATGGAAATGAAGGAAAAAGCAAGACGAATAAGTGAAATAAGGCATAGATTGAGAGCCATAGGAGATCAAATATGTAGATATGCGGATTTCGTATGTAGGAGAGAGGAAAAAGCCTTCTTTCCAGTGAGCACAACCACAAAAATAAGGGTAAAGGACAACAGGATGAAGATAGAGATAACCATAACATTAGATGAAGAGGTATATAAGGAGATGCTCGAAGCCGACTTTCTAAGAGATTTCATATCTAAAAAAGAGGGAAAGACGGATGAGAGATATTTCAGAGATTTTGAGCAGACGGTGCAAAGTTTATAAATGTGATAGACAGGAAAAAATATGAGTGATCTGAATGAGTGAGGTCTTGCAGATCACAGTACCAAAAGTTGTTATGGATAAAATAAGAGAAGCCGAGAAGAAGTTTGGGATTTCAAAAGAGGAAATACTTACAAGAGCGATAGTGATGATCTTAGATGAGCTAAACAGGGGAGAGGTGATGTGAAAAATGTCTGCTGAGATTCAGAGGCATATATTGACACTGCTAGGAGATATACAAGATCCGACAATGAGGGCAAACATAGCTACAACAATAACACTTATAGTTGATGCCTTCACAGCAGGTTTGGCGGATTATGAGGAGGCAAGAAAAGATCTTATTGATACATGCGAGGGAGTGCTAGCAATGACAGATCCTGAGGCAATAACACCAGAGGGAAAGCAAAGGATAAAGGAGAGAGCTGAGGCAATAGCTGATTCAATACTTAAGGTAGCAAAGCTAACAATGATAAGACAGTCTGTGATGAGAAGGACAGCAGAAAGGACAAGGATGGGAAGGTTCTAAAGTGTACAGAAAAGGGAGATTATTCGAGTATAAGGTTAGAGACAAGCTTCTTGAGATGGGCTTTGCAGTTTTCAGATGTGCAGGAAGCAAACCATTTGACCTGATAGCAATAAGACCCGATGGTAAGGTATTCCTCATTGAGTGCAAAAGAAGCAAAAAACCAACAAAAAAGGAGATAGAGGAAAATAAAGCCTATGCGGAACAGTATAGAGCAGAATACGTGGTGATAACACCAGAGGATCTAAAAAATATAGAGGGGAAGCTCACTCGTTAACAGCCTCTTTCTCCAGTTTTTCTTCACCTAAGAGCATTAGAGCAAGAACATACTGAACAGCCTCATCGTTAAACTGAACTTTTAAGTCAGTGGATGGATTCTTCATGTACTTTTCAGCTACCTCCAACACCTTGTTTAGCTTAATACCTAGCCTCTGAGATACCTGTTCAGCAGTCTGCTTTAACCTAGCAAAGTTTGCCTCAGTAGGATTAGCTCTGAATTCACCGCATGAGGCTGAGAACTTGTAAACATACCAAGCTATTTTTTGATTCTCATCATAAGTCCTTCTTATGACTTTCCTTAAGACTTTCCTCTTTATTTTCCTCTTTGCCTTAACTATTTTCGTCCTCAAGACTTTCTTCAGATTCAGTTTCTCAAGAATTCCTCTCTTTTTCCTTTTCTTATCTGCCATTATACATCACCCTACAAAAAAGAGATGGTGAAAAATAAAAAGTTTTCGTTTTCGCAAAAAACAATGGATAAGCGTAATGTTTAAGTATAAGAAAGGCTAATAGTCCATGAGGTGGAAAGACCATGATAGGAAATGTGATGAAGTGGATTTTCAGGATTTTAGCCATCCTGAGTATAGTATGCCCCTTTATAGCACCAAAGCTGACCCCCTATATACTGATTGCTGGCACAATACTGCTAGGAATAATGCAGACACATAAGGAAAAGCAAGTAGCAAAACTAGCGGAGAAGACACCTTGGCAGACAAAAGCGATAATAGTCATAGCTGTTGTGGTGATACTGGTAGCTGGATTCTTCTACCCGATACCCAACGACATAATACTAGGAGCAATAACATTCCTGCTTAACATAATAGGAGAAAATATAAGCAGAGAGAGCGAGATATTATCATAACAGGGGGGGATTCATAGATGGGAGTGAAGGAGAGCTATATGGAGCTTAAAAACTTTGCCAAACAGCAGATCTCTAATTTAAACAAGGGTATAATGCACTTTGGAAATGATGAGAGAGAAAGACTAGCCAAACTTTATGAGGAGTATTTAAACCAGTTACCACCAGAGAACAGGGAGATGTGGATAGGTTACGTGGGCTTCATGGTAAAGAGAAGTGAAGTACCTTCACTGATTAGGAAAGATCCAGAGTTTGCTATCAAACTTATGAAGAGATTAGCTGAAGTGTAGGTGAGAGGATGGCTAAAATCCTTAACGAATTTCCAGATTTTGATGACGCAACATGGGCATGGTCTAGAGTAGCTATACTATTCACTCAGGAGAAGCATGGAGACTTTAAGTATGTGAACCTTCAGGGAAAAAACTGCTATGCAAAGGACGTATGGGAAGCACTGAAAGATCCAGAGATAAGAGGCATATCTGGTCTATCAGTAGGACATGGAACCAAATGCAAAACCACAGTACAGGATTATGATGTGGATTTCAGCTGTGGAGCTCAGCAGAACATACTGCTGAAAGGTAGGTATTTCAACAAGGTTTCATGTCTTGAGGACGATCTGGTAGAGGATTTAGTACAGCATTTTGGATTATCATGCGGATGCGGAGAAGTAACGGAGTATTGGATAGTAACAAATAAGGCATCAGATCCAAGACAAGATCCTATATGGTTCTTCATAGACGCAAACTTTGAGTTTGACAGAGCTTTAATGGAAGGATATACAGCGGGAGAGGCTTACAAAAGAATGCTCAACAAGTATGAGGAGAATGCAAAGAGATTTGATAATTCAGATCCTGAAATAGCAGACCTTCTCAGAAGAGATGCTAAAAACAGAAACTTTCACGGAGATCCAAACTTCAGGTTAACTGAACAGCCACCCACTCCACCACCTACAAAGGAGTATAAAGTGAAGGCTCATGCAGAATCGCAGAAGGACGGCTATATGAGATACTTTTCAATATATGTTGACAACATACCATACTATGTTACTACGGGATGGCGTTCATTTGACTGGAAAGGATCTGTATTCACGACAGAAGGTGAACACACAATATGCATGTCTGTCTCAGCAGACGAATCGTTTGAGTGGACAGGAACCCTTAAAGTAGAGGGAGTAGATGAGAAAAGCGGGGCTTGTGATAAGAACCATCCGCTATGCATAAAGGTAGGTGCTCCTCCAACACCGCCTCCACCTCCACCTCCTCCTCCGCCACCGCCACCAACACCACCAGAGAAGACCTATACCACAGTAATATTTGGGACTTTAACAGCAGATAGCAATCCAGTTGTTGAGGCAGATTTCCTGATAAAGCTAACAGATAAAATGACGATAAGGCTACCCTTGACAATAGACCTGAGGAACATGAAATTAGAGGGAACGATGACAGCAGGTGTTGAGGGGAAGATAAAGGACAGCACGATGGAAGGCAACGTAGAGGGGAAGACAGCGATAAAGATAGCATACTCATTCCCAGTAAACGTATGGATAGGAAAGAAGGCTAAGCAGGGATTGATAGTTGTAAAAGCACCAGAGAGCATTGAATATACTGAAAAAGGTGGGGAGAAAGGTGAGATAAAACAATGAGCTCATTAAAAGAAGCGTTAAAGACTATAGGGATCATAATAGGAGTAATAGCCACTATCACCACTACCTTTTACCTTTGTTTTTTTGCATTCTTGATTATATCATACATAGCCCTGTTTTCACCGCTCATAATACTAGGTGTGATACCCTATGCAATATACAGGCGTATCAGAGGAAAGAGGAGGGGAAGGAAAAATGAGAAAAGTAGTAGTCGCAGTATCAGGAGGATTTGATCCGCTACATGCAGACCACATAAAGCTATTCAGAGAAGCTAAGAAATTGGGGGATAAGCTAGTCGTTATTTTGAACACTGATGAATGGCTACTGAAGAAGAGAAACTTTGTCTTCATGCCCTTTGACCAAAGGAAAGAGATTTTAGAGGCAATAAGATACGTGGATGAGGTAGTGCCCCAGATAGACAAGGACATGACGGTAGCTGAGACCCTCAGGCTGATTAAACCACATATTTTCGTTAAGTCAGGGGATAGAACATTGGACACATTGCCTAAAGCAGAGGTAAAGGTATGTGATGAATTAGGAATAGCTGTAAGGTATGTTGACACGGGGGAGATAAGAGTGCATTCATCATGGCTCTTAAACAGAGTGAAAAACGAGTATCAAACAAGGATAGAGAAGCCTTGGGGATACGAGGATATTCTTTCCAACAGCTCAAACGAATTAGTGAAGAGGATCTTCATAAAAAGAGGACAGAGAACATCACTACATTACCATGAAAAGAGACGTGAAGTGCTTATATGCATTCAGGGAGAGGGGTTCATAAAAGTTGACAGCAAGGACTACACGGTATATCCTATGTTTTCAATTAAGATAGATCCGTACATACTACACAGGATATATGCAAAAACGGACATGCTCTGGATCGAGGTATCTGATGGACATCCCAATGACATAGTGAGAAAGCTAGATGACTATGGAAGAGTATAACAATTTTTTAAAAAGTGATTTGGAGCATATTTTTAGCATCGGAGAGGCTAGGTTCTATCAACAGCAAAGGTGGTAGAAATGAGGTTAAATCTGGGATGTGGCGATGACATAAAAAAGGGCTACATAAACATAGATGTAAGAAGGACAAAGCCTGAAGTGCTACAGATAGATCTTGAGAAAGAGCTTCTTAGATTCTTTCCTGATGAGTCTGCTGATGAGATAATAGCAAAAGACTTTATAGAGCATTTATCATGGAGAGTTGTTGAGGATTTTTTAAAAGACTGCTTTAGAGTGCTGAAGAAAGGCGGTAGGTTATTTATTCAATGTCCAGATCTAGAAGTAATAGCAAATCAGGTTATCCTGAATCCCGATTTCAAATATGGAGAGCTAGAAGGTTATAAAGCTATATCATTTTGGATATATGGAGAACAGAACTATCCTGAAAATACGCACAAAAGCGGATTCACAAAACCTGCTATAAAAAAGCTGTTGGAACAGATAGGCTTTACAGTCATCAGCCTAACAAACGGCGGGACAAATCTCCTATGTGAAGCTGTGAAACCTTAATAAATTACTTTTTATAAAAAGCTATCTAGTGTTTCGTTTCTTATAATAGCATTGTATTTTTCAAGCCATCTCTCAAAGAACCTCAATCTCTCTTCTTTTGTTTTACAACTATAGTTCGCATTTAGGCTGTCATCTACTGGTCTAGTCCACGCCATAGAATCGAATGAGTCTATCATAAAGAAGACTTTTTTAAGAGCGTTAAGCTTGAGACCGAATACGTGAATTTTCTTATCTGGTAGCTCCTTTCTCACTAGGCTTATGGTCTTATAGGCTATCTCAATGTCTGGCTCTACACATAAATTTCCTACTGCAAAATAGTTGAATTTATCTATTATTCCATATTTCTTGTATAAATTAATGCACCTTAAAACTGATTCTGGATTCTTATTCCAGCCTTGAATCGGTATCAGCCAGGGAATCCAGTCGTATTTTTCAGTATATTTTAACACATTATCCACAGTCCTCTCTATGTTTGTATGTTGCTCGTTAATCCATAGATTTCTAGGATGATAATCATCACAATAATCTGGAACTGTAACATATACTGGTTTATTGTGAACTCTCTGCCTCACCTTTGCATACACCCTGAGAAGCCTTGAGATGTGATTCTTAGAATATTCCTTTACGTTGGGATCTCTGAAGATCTCTATTCCAGAATCTATTATTACCTCTTCTGCATATTTCAAAAATGAAAATCTAGGATGGATGACATTGATTAAAATGTATGGATATGGTCTTGGTGGACTTGTGAACAGCTTAACTGTATGCATTTACCAGCACCTTAGAAAAAGAAAAAGAGAGGAATATAATAAAATTCACTTCTTATCACGATGTTGTAGATAACGCCTAAGTAGCTCAATCTCTATCTGTATAAGTGGATCTAGCTCATCCATCCCAAAAAGCTTTTTGATAAAACTGATAATTCCCATCTAATCCCCTTAATGCAGCTTATACAATATGTAATATGACTTGTTCTTGTTCTCTGTGTATAAGTAGTGTGCAAACCATCTAAATTGGATTATATATACTTTTTCACCTAGATCCAGCATTTTGTTGAAGTGTAGTAAGAGATACCTTGAATTCAATAGTCTAGCAGCTTTAAGACCCTGTTCTATTATAGTCTGCGGTGTTCCTATGATATAGGCATATTCATCCCGTTTGTTATACCTAATCCCATAGTTCCATGCGGGTGGATCTATCACGACAACATCTACTTGATTTAGCTTTATGTTTTCCTCTGCTATCTCTCTGCAAAATCGGAATACAGTCATCTGGTAAAAAATATCAGGTTCTACTATCCATTTCCATAGTTTCGGATCTACGCCTATCAATGTCTGAGGTTTCTCCCATTTGTAGAATCTTCCTCTCCCGTATGTTACATCAAGAACAGTCTTGGCATTAGCTATTTTCAGCAGTTTAGCTACAACAACTGCTGATGGATACCTTGCTTTTGTCTTTTTTTGAATATCCCTCTGATCTACTATCTCATAAACTAGGCTCATCTGTCAATCACCTTTTTCCTCTTAAAAAGATGGCATGTTAAAGGTCTCTGAGAATCCTCAGATGTATAGATCCCTAGAAGAGGACATATTCCATATTTTGATGTAGGGGCATGGAGGAAATTTTCACAATCACCACATGTTAGAACCATCTAATCACCTTTCTCTTCATTCTTGAGAAACAGCGTGATCTCCATGTAATCGTTATTCAGAGGTTCAACAAGAAAGCCTATCCTGCAGTTGACAGCCTTCTCAAGGTCTTCAAGGTC
>NZ_RCOS01000117.1 GCF_003947435.1 Candidatus Methanodesulfokora washburnensis | reverse complement strand
AAGACATCAGGAAGGGGGAATTTATTCATAAACACATTTGGAGCAATAGATAGGCATCATCTATCGGCAGGGGAGAGCCTCATAGTTGACAACTTCCATTTAGTCAGCTTCTCCGACACATGTTCTTACAAAGTTAGAAGAATAGGTGGGTTGAAGGAGTTTGTGTTGAGCGGAGAAGGCCTTGTTGTGGAGATCATTGGCCCTGGTGATGTCCTTATCCAGACAAAGAACCTAGCTGAATTTGCTGACTGGCTCTGGCATGTTTTTGAGCCGAAGATAAGGGCAATGATGAGGTCTAGATAATCAGAACATCATCTCTTGAATACCAGAACTTGAAATTCCAGAAGCTATGAATTTATCCGTTCTAAAGAGCTAAAATTTCCTTGATATCTCGCTTTTCCTTGTCCTCTCCTTGGGCTCCCATCTGAACCTCCAGAGACCCTCCAAATGTGCGCGCCATACATGGAGAGAGAAAGAAGATGGTTTGATGAGAAGGATATTTAAACTATATTTATTGCTGATATTCTAGCCAGTAATTCCTGAAATTTGGTAGAGACTAAAATCTACTGCAGGGATATAAAACTGAAACTTTATATTCTAGATTCGAAAGAAGGATTACTAGAGAGGAAATGAGATTTTCTGGAATTATCTTGGCACTTACTCTAATAAGCATTCTGACACCGGCGTTTAATGTTCAAATAGTTAAGGCAGAGTCTGTATCTCATCAGTTAATCCTCTATACATCCACTAGGGATGGTGTTATAAGAGTGTTCTTAAACGGTTCTAAACAGATCCTTGAACACGTTAGATCAGGCTATTCTTTAGAGATTCTAGGAAACAGAATCTATATGAACCAATATCCGGGATATATCTCGGTCTACACTACTGAAGGAGTTTTTCTGAAAAATATTAATATACCTTCTTCTGTTTCATATTTTATAACTTTCGTTGTTTTACCTGATGAAAGAATAGCCTTGTTAGATAACGAGAATGACAAAGTATACTTCATAGATTCCTTAGGAAATTTTATAACGAAGGTAGATATTCTAGAGGCTCCTGATAATCATCTGCAGAATCTTGATGGAATAGTCATTAATAATAAACTTATAATTTCTGAGGATGGAAATAAACATATTATACAGATCGATTTAATGACTTACAAAAAAACTATTTTTAAAGATATGAGCAAAATACCAGAAGTATGGTTAGGAGCTATAACATATTCAAATGGTTACTATTATGTATGCGGTCCTAGCTCCATCTATAAGTTCTCTGAGAATGGTGATGTAAGCAAAATTGCAGAAATACCTGATTATAACATTGTCGGAATAGTTGTAGTAGATGATTATGCTTATGTCTCTGTCAATTTTGGCGGCAAGATCTATAAAGTTGATTTGAGAAGCGGGATAAGTGAAGTACTTACATCAAATCTAAACTATCCCTTAGATTTAGAGGCTCAAATTTTGTCTGAAACTCTGCCTCCAACTCTCACGCTCTTTGAGCCCCAGATAAGCGGTTTAACGGTCACTATAAACGGAGTTGCTACCCCTGGATATGAGGGCGCAAGCATCACCGGGATTGCGCCTCACTGCTTCCATTGGGATTGGGGTGATGGAAACAGTGAGGATCACTGCTTCCCAGCAACTCACACATACAGCAGTGCTGGCACGTACACGATAACGGTGACAGCATATCAATCAGATGGCCTGTCAACGACAAAAACCCTGAGCGTGAAAGTTGAGGCTGAGAACAAGCCTCCAACTGCGTACATAGATTCTATATCCCCCAATCCAGCATATGAGGGCCAAACAATATCCTTCAGCGGGCATGGATACGATCCAGATGGGAAGATAGCTGAGTGCGATTGGAGGGCTGATGGAAGGGTGCTGAGCAGCTCATGCTCCTTCAGCACATCCCTTCCTCCAGGAAAATATACGATATACTTCAGGGTGAAGGATGACAAGGGAGCATGGTCTAAATGGGTAACTGAGACGCTTGAAGTGAAAGCTAAGCAAAAAGAGGAGATTCCTAAGGAGGGTGCTGAAAAGCTGTCCGAACTAGCAAGAGGAAAATCCGCTTTCTTTAGGAGCCTAGCAGAATTTATAGATAAAAAGACAGATCCTAGAAAGTATTTAGATCAGTTTGCCAGCGATTTAAGGAATTTAGGGGAGTTTCTTGGAAAACCACCGGAAAATGTAGAGGAGGCCTCTAAAAAAGCATTAAAAGACTTTTTACTGAAAATTATTGATCCTAATGGTGTTATAGACACGGCAGATGCCTTGGGTAAGATATCCACTGTGACAGCTTATGCTTTTATGGAATCAGCAGATGTAAACTTCTGGTATGTGATCTGGACAAACGAACCTCTTAAAAGCGATCTGAAAGCTGTTGCCGAGGAGATGAATAAAGCCGCAGATCTCTATGATGAAGAAGCGAATTGCTGGGAAGGCATTACTAAAGGAAAATGTGATATTGATCATCTTAAGAATATTCTCAATAGAGAAAAAGATCAACTAATAAAGTTAAAGGCGACGGTTAATGAAAAAATCGAGAATATTTTATCTGTATTTAGGAATCCTTCACCAGAAGTAGTCTTAAATGATTATAAAAAAGTTGTAGAAGGTGATGTCCTTAAATATGAACTACCATCCCCGCCCTATCCTTGTGAGACTGTGGAAATCTCCATAGAACAGGTGCCGAAACCGGCTAAAAACTTCTGGGAATTCTGGATAACGGATCCATCCTACGAAATAGAAATATATCCCTATTATTACTATTATCCCTCCTCTTTCCAATGCCAAAAAGACGAAAAGCCACTAACCTCTCGTCCTGGTGCCTGCTTAGTGAATCGATCACTTACATACAACACAAAATCTATTTTTGGCTCGTCGATGTCTGTTACTTGGAGCGTAAAGGATCTATATCCTCTAGGTACGTTTGAATATGATGTTCTCGGACTTGTAATCAGAGTAAAGGACTTTGGAGGGGATAATACTTTTACTTTCTGGACTGATGAGGGTATAAAGGAAGCGCAGATAGCGGTAAAGATGGTCTATAAGTCCTCGGGAAAATACATTCAACTGTACTCCTTTGGGGCGCAACAATTAGAAAACTTACGTTCAAACCTCATAACAATCTTAGATAAATACTTAGATACTATCAACAATACTCTTACAAAATTGTAATATTGGATAAATAATATTGAACCTCTTTTTGTATAAATATTTTATTTTCTTTATTATAAAGTTCGACGCAGCCCAGCTAGTCCCCTGAATAGGAGCTCATCAGCTCATCTATCTCCCTTCTTCTCGATGGCTCTGTGTAGAATGTTGCGCTCTCCTCATACCACTCCACAACATCCCTCCTATCCTGTCTTATGTATTTCTTTTTCAGCAAAGAGCGAACTGCTCTTGTTACCTCTTCCATCGACCTTCCTGTTTTGTTTGATATCTCCCTGAGGCTTATCCTATGGGGACTTCTCCTGATAGCTATTAGGACATCCATCTCCATGCCTTCACTCGGTCTTTTGTTTGAGTAGATAATCCTGCCGTCTTTGAATACAATTAACTCTCCTGGTTCAAATTTTAGCCACTTCTCATCAGTCAGCTCTCTGGTTGCGATTATGTAGCCTGTCTGCTCCGGTTCCTTCTCCTTCGACAGGTCTATGAAATTATCTTTATCAAGTTCTATATCCCAGTCATCATCCAGAAGCTTTATTTTTCCATATGGAGGCTTTCTGTGGACAAAGCGCAGGTTATTGTATCCATTTTTATCTGAATAGCAGAAAAGATGCGTTCCATCGGAGAATATGCAGTTAAAACTTCCATATTTGTTTATCTCAATCAGTTTCTCTGCAAGCCACTCAAAGTCCTCCTCTTTCCAGTCAACTACCTTCCTTTGCTTTATGCAGTGAAGCAGATGGCAGAAAGCATGCTCTGAATCGGTTTCTCCTATCGGCTTGAAGGATCCCAGCTCCAGATCTTTGTATTCAAGATTCCCATTGTGAGCGAACACATATTCCCTCCCAAAAAGCTCCCTGCTAAATGGATGGGTGTTTTTGTGGGATATTCCTCCCCTAGATGCGTATCTCACATGTCCGATGAAGATCTTCGATCTTATCTCTGTATAATTCTTCAGAAACTCTGAAAGAGCACTTTCCCCTGCTTTTATAGGCTCCTTGAAAATCTGGGCTGATTCATCAGGGTAGAAAGCTAGGCCCCAGCCATCCCGATTATATTTTCCTCTGAGACGGAATCCCCTAAACGAGATACGAGGGTTTACGGGCAGATTAAAGGACATCCCCAGAAGCTCGCACATATCCCTATTTTGAGCTCATTATTATTTAAGCTTTAATTAAGTTGTTCAGATGAATGACATTGCCATTCACTTTCCTTTTATTATACTGTTGCCTGCAATTCCACAGACTTTATAAGTATCTGTGGATTTATATTCCACATGGGATTCCTGAGGGAGATAACTGAGGAGTATCTGGGTGCACTTCAGTATGTG
Organism: Candidatus Methanodesulfokora washburnensis; assembly: GCF_003947435.1. Lineage (GTDB taxonomy): Archaea > Korarchaeota > Korarchaeia > Korarchaeales > Korarchaeaceae > Methanodesulfokora > Methanodesulfokora washburnensis. The sequence continues at coordinate 7,104 of NZ_RCOS01000117.1, read as the reverse complement.
AAGGAGGTGCCAAGAGATGTAAAACTTCCCACCAGCAGGGATATAGTGGCGCTAGTTGGACCAAGAAGAGCCGGAAAGACTTTTTTGATGTTAAAATCCGTTAAAAACCTGCTGGACTCAGGAAAGCAGGCCCTCTACATTTCCTTCGATGAACTTCAGATAAGAAGGATTGATGCCAGAAAGCTGGCTGAGATGGCTAGGGAGGAATATCCGAGAGGTGAGATCCATCTGTTTCTGGATGAAGTTCAGGAATGGGAGAACTGGGACAGCAAGCTTCGCTGGCTCCACGATGTGAAGGACTTCTTTTTGTATGTGACAGGATCCTCCTCCGCCCTTCAGTCCTCTGAGATACCTAGCAGGCTGAGAGGGCGCTACACATCAGTTCTCCTTTTGCCATTCTCTTTCCGTGAGGTTTCTTCTAAGGAGAAAATTGACATAACAACCTTCAGGGAGAGGGGTGCTATCAAGGCATTGCTTAGTGATTATATGACATGGGGAGGATTTCCTGAGGTGTGGATCTACAGAAGCAGGGAGAAATTAGTTTCCCTTCTTGAGACGATGTTCTACAGAGATGTGATGGAGAGGCACAGGATAAGGGAGACCGCTGTTTTCCTGGAGCTTGCCCGTCTGGCAATATCAAGCTATTCATGTCCTGTAACATGGCACTCGCTTCGCAAGGCCATGAGGGCTGCGGGCGTCAACGTTGATGTGAAGACGGTGATGAGCTATGTGGAGTACATGAGGCAGGCAAACCTGCTATTTCCTGTTAAAAGGTTCACTTATTCCGAAAGAGAGGCTATGGCATCACCCAAGAAGATATATCTTGTGGATCCTGGGATAGCCACACTTCTGGAGAAGCCGATGGACAGAGGGAGAAGGGCTGAAAATTTAGTTTTTTTGGAGCTGGTCAGGAGGGGATATGAGCCGTGCTATTATGTAACTAAAGCTGGCAAGGAGGTGGATTTTGTCACAATGAGGGAAAGAATTGTGGTTGAGGTGGCCCTTGAGGACTGGGAGAAACATACAGGAAAGGTGGCTGAGGCAGCAAGGGAACTGGGAGTTGATGAGGCAACTATAGTGACATGGGATGCAGAGGGGGAGGAAAAGGTAGGGAACTGCAAGATATTTTTAGTACCCCTATGGAAGTGGCTCCTTCAAGAAGCCAAAAAGTAGCTTCTAACTCTCCCTTAGATACCAATTGTATCAAGTTTTCGATTAAGTTCTCTTTATGCTTTCTTATCAGATTTGAGTGCAAAAATATAAATAGACATCTGTTACATTCCCTAGGTAGGGATACGCTGATGGCTGAGATTTGGAGTATCATCCTCCCGAATCTGGGCTCGATAGTCACCCTAATCACGCTTCTCACACTTTTCTATAAAATTGGTAGGTGGATGCAGGAAGTTGAAGATAGACTTGAGAAGCTTGAGAAAAACCCAATTATTGTTGCTGGCAATAAACTCTCGGCTAAAGCCCTCTCTCAGAAGTCTGATCTCACTCAAAAGAATGAGAAGTAATGCGCTTCTTATCTCTTTTAAAATTTTGGATAAACAAAATCTTAAATAAATATTAGAAGAGCTATAGGGAATATATTCTCAGAAGATTCATCGGGCTCTCATCTAAATGTATTCCTCCGCTGTCTGCAATAAAAAAGCGATTTTTAGTCTTTTTCTTGGTCATTCAGAACTTTCATTGCTTAACTCCTCAAGAAGATCGCTTATACCTATTATCTCAAGGGCTGTTACTTTTCCGGTCTTCTCCTCTGTGAAAAGGGTTACCAAGGTTCTCGTGCAGAGAGGCTCTCCAACCTCCTGCTCATCTGACTTGCTGAACCTTATGAACAGAAGGTTGTGATCCCTGTCAAGATAGACCTCTGTGACCTCTCTTGGAAGAGTTATTCCGCACTTCCTCTCCAAGGAATCTATCAGCCTCTTCAGATCCGACGATGTCTTCAAACCTCTCGCCTCATGCTTGAGATATTTTGCTTGATTTATAAGGTGTTGCGATTCTATCATGTTCTTGATCACATTCACAAGCCATTCTAAATACGTGGCAAATTCCACAGTTGAACTTAGTGTTAAATTAAATAATTTAATTCTAGCTTAAGGAAGAATTCATTGAATATCTTCTTCCAAAAATTTTTATACAGCTTTTACAGCAGAATTCGGGGGGAGGAGGATGGGGGCCCTAAAGGCAATAGTCCTCTTCCTCTTGGGAATAATATTCGTCTTCTTCGCGTTTCCAATAGCCTTCTTCGTTTCAGCCGGTCTTGGATATATCCTTTGTCTGCTTGGAATTGGAATAGGAGCATACATGATAGCAAAAAGGGAGAAGAAAACTTTGCCTCTAGTGCTAGGAGTTCTGCTCGTAATAGCAGGGCTGGGTTCTCTACTTGTCACAGCAACAGTGCATGCAGGAACCTATGCTATCTCTGAGGCTGTGAAGACAAGGAATTTAACAGCTAAGATAAATGAGCCAATAAAGGCAGGGGATTGGGAGATAACAGTGAAGGAGGTAAAGGAGACAGCTTATATAAGGGTGGATAGTAGTTACTATGGAGCAAAAGAGGGGCAGAAAATAGTACTTGTTGGAATCTCGGTAAAAAATGTTGGAAAGGAGACTCGCACTAATCCCATTTGGTCCCTTGTCCTTGTTTCCAATGCCGGCAAGAGCTATGAAAAAATTTATGCGATAAACTTAGACTGGATTTATGAACCGAACGAAAGCATAAAGTCTAGTGCTGTGCTCTGTAAGTACCTAGATATGACAGCCTCCGTAGCTCCAGGGACATTTATAGAGGGAGATATCCTGTTCCAGATTCCGAAAGAAGAGAGTCCAGACAGGCTTGTCCTCAAAGTGGAAGTGCTGGGAGGATATGAGGTCACAGTAAAGCTAAGAGGATAGCGCTGAAGGATTTTTTTGGAAATCTTGCTTTTTCTTTTTATTTTTTCTTTTAACCAGTTATCAGTTTAAAGTCCTCCTCCGGAATTTCCCTCATTGCCTTTCCCATCAGATGACCAGTCCACTTTTTCTTGTTCTCTATAAATTTCAATTTCGGTATCAGCTTCTTGAATTCAACAGGTTTCTCGAATATCTTGACAGGCTTCAGCTTTATCCTCAGCGGGAATGTCTCGCTTCCCATTTTTGGAGGAGGCCTGAATATCCTCGAGGAATCCCTGAAAACCTCCGAAGCTGCCTCATATAGTGCTACTATCTTAGGCCCCTCAACCTCCTTTCCCACACTTCTCTGCTTCACGTAGATAAGGAGAAGATCGCCTGGCTTAACCCTAGATATCGTGTTCTTATGCCTCTCAGGAACTCCCCATATATTTTTCTCCTTTATAATCTTCCAGTTCTCCTCCGTCGTTATGCAGAGCCAGTAGGTCATACATCAAGAGGGACCTAGTTTTATTTAAAGATTTGGATTGTTCGACTTTGCTCAGTTTTCGTGCTGCAATTTAACTCTTTGGATAAACCTAGGAAAGCAGGGGAAAAGGCAGAAAATTTAAAAGCTTTGGATTCCAGGCTGAAGGGGGCATGAATGTCCCTTTCCGAATTGAATGAGGTAATAGAGCAGCCTGAGAGATATTTTATATACGGCTCAATAGTAAAGTGCATCTCCTACTCAGATTACTTTCCACTGAGGTTGGCTGTTAAAAGAACGGATTACATAAAAAGCCTGAAAATCTCGGAGAGAATCCTCCGAAGGCTTCCGAATGTCCCCATAGTGGAGGCTTTATCTAAGATGGGCATCAAGGTTGAATTTGAGAAAAGGGGTTTTCTTGCATCTCTTCTGCTGGGAAATCTATGGATTTCCTCATCATTTACGTGCAGGAACTGCTCCTTAACAGGTGGCCAGATCACTGATGGATATAGCGATGCGGAGGGTTATGTGGGATTTGTGAACATATATTTCCCGTACAGGAATTATGTCAAGGGGAGGATCAAGGCGAAAACCAAGGGGAGATTGGACAGAGTGTTTGCAGGTATAGAGGTGAAGATGGATGATGTTCTTAGGAGGAGAATTGAGGACGATGGTGTGCTGATGGGATTGCTCAGGGAGTCCTTTGAAAGTTCTATTGTTTCATGGGACAGCGGAATAACTCTCAGTGTTAAAAAGATGGATGAGAGAGAATATAATGTAATTGAGTTTACATTGAATCGGTTCACCGACAAGCACATCAACGACCTAATTAAAAGAGGAATTGATTTTCGAAAAGCTCCGGAACTTGTGTTCGATATAGCCGAGAGAATAGCCCGAAAATTGCTTTAAAGGGGCTATAAAATTAATTTTTGGGAGTTAATCTAAGGAGAAATTCCAAGCAGGATATTCATCATCCGAGATCTCCTTCATCGCCTGCATTTCTGCAACTTTTCTCAGGCTTCTGTCAAAGGAAAGATCGCCAAGCAACTTTTCCAGCAGCTTAAATGGATCCTCTGCTTTTCCTATCATGATGCTCCCCTCAACCTTCCTCTTTTATGTTCACCTTCTCCCTTATATCCTTTGGAAGAATAACCTTTCCTCTCTCCATCCAACTTTGTAATGCTACATTGATGGTCCTCATTATTTAATTTTTCCTAGATAGTTACTGGTATTCAAACTAACTCCACAAGCTTTCTCGAGAAGCACGATCTGCTGTAAATTGACCTCTGGCAGGTTCCTTGCTTCTTTTTTAATGTCTGCATCGGAAAGATTGGAGATTCGCTTTATGTAGTCGAAGAAAGTTAATATGTCTCTTTTATGATTGTATTCCTTTGTGTTTTGATTGTTCGAAAATAAGGTTTATTACTTCCGCTGCGGAAGTTACTTTCGGTGCGGAAGTTGCTGTTCGATCCAAGACCGAAGGCGTCAAGAAGGGATCTGTATGACTTCGAGGAGGAACTAAAGACGTTATCTAGGTATTTGGGAGAACCGTTGACGGTGGTTTCCGGGCTAAGGAGGACTGGAAAGACCTCCCTTGTGCTTACAGCCTTGAATGAGAGCGATAAGCCCTATGTATTTATCGATCTCAGGGAGGGGTTTGCCTCCTGGAGGGAGCTCTACTCCTTGATTTCGAGAAGCTTCAGCGAGTTTGTTGAAAGGGCCTCAAGATGGGGTAAAGTAAGGGAGATATTTCTCAAGCTTGTTTCTAGATTAAGAGGAGTGTCGGTGCTCGGCTTTGAGGTTTCTGTTAACTGGCTGCCCGAGAAGAGGCCCCTTTTAGGAGAGCTCTTTGGTGTGCTTGATGAGGTTGGGGAAAAAACTGGGGAAAAGGTTATCGTGGTTTTTGATGAGTTTCAGAGGTCTCAGGGCCCCGTTGGAGCATCCCTCCATGGTGCAATAGCGCATTCCTATGACTTCCACAGAAATCTCTCGTTTGTGGTAACGGGCTCGGAGATGGGAGTGCTTTATGGTATTTTAGAGAATCCTGAGAACCCTCTTTACGGCAGGGCTTATCTGGAGGTTAAAACCCGAAAGCTCTCGAGGGAGGAGTCGCTGGACTTTCTAAACAGGGGATTTGAAGAAACGGGAGTTAAAGTGGGAAGTGAGGTGGAGAGGGCTGTTGAGGAGCTTGATGGAATCATCGGATGGCTCACCTACTACGGCTATCTGAAGGTGAGCGGCAGAGATAACTTTGAGAGCGTGATGAATGAGGCTGTAGGGCTGGCGAAAAGAGAGCTCGAGTCCTTTCTTGCAAGGAGGGTGAGCAGGAGGTATAGGGTGGTTTTAAAGCTGCTTGCCGAAGGTATAACAGAGTGGGGGAGGTTGAAAAGGGCTCTTGAGAACTATGAGGGGGTGGAGCTGAGCGACAGAGTGTTACATGAAGTGCTTCAGGGCTTGAGAAAACACTCAATCATAGATGATGAGAACAAGTTTACTGATCCCGTGGTTAAGAGAGCTGCCCAACTTCTCTGAGATACAGCTTTCAGGATGTTTCTCTCGCTTTGCTGTAGATTGATCTTAGCTCTTCCTCGATTCTTGCCAGATTCTCCATTTCTAGCACCACACGTTCAGCAATGCATTTTCTCGCTAGGAAGGACTGGAGGCTCTCCTTTTCTATGCTTGATGACAGGACATACTCTGCCAGAACTCCAGGCCACTTAAATCCCCTTATTATTTCGTTTGTCTCCAATGCAAGAGATAGATTGTTGTATAGAGCTTCAACATCCCTATATTCAGGAAGCTCAAGTGATATTATCTTTCTCTCTTGCTCTTCCCCAAATTTCACCCTTTCCCCCTTCCTGAAGTCATCCAATGCTTTCCAAGGATCCTCTAGGAATATCTCATCCACGGAGAACGGGTTGTGATCTCTGGATCTCCAGACCTTTATGAGTTCATCCGTAAGTTCTCTTTGCGGCATTTTATCCAGCTCAACCTTCTCTTCAGTGGATCCTTCATAAAAAGACCTCCATGGATAGCTTATCACAAGCTCCGGCTTTTTTGAGCATCCTATGTAGTAGTGGAGAGCATCATAAAGGCAGGTTACCTCATCTTCACTTTCATATACGATGACAGGCTCGTAATCCCATACATGGAATGGGAGAAACTGAACGGCGAAGTAGAATATGTAGATATCCACCTTTCCTCTTTTGTTTTCTACGGTCCTTCTGCAGACTGATTCCAAGGTCCACAAGTCAGGATTAAATCCGATGCTGAGGGATAGCATAAACGATATGCCGGGTACATAAATTTTTGATCATCTGGGCTTGAGGCCGAACCTCCTCTCCAGTCATTCATACTTCATCTTGAACCTGTGAAATTCCTCTATCTTCTGAAAGGTAACGAAACCAATAGCTTCGGTTTCAGCTCTTTGAAAGAGTTTCCAAGGCAGCTTTTAGCAGAACTTCCATGCTTTCTTTAACTGATTTTTCATAAAAGGCTTGAAGCCATCCCTTCTCTGTTAAAATATCTGAGATGACCTGAGCTGAAGCTGCTTCAATATTTCTATATTTTGCAACAGCGAAAATTGCTGATGTCTCCATGTCCACAGCTAAAACGCCATTATCCCTGAACCTGCGGAACTTGCCCAATGTCTCCCTGTAAACTCCGTCAGTGGACCAAACAGGGCCGATGAAATGCCTTATTCCTCCATCATTTAAGCACTTAATTAACGTCTCCCTCAA
>NZ_RCOS01000161.1 GCF_003947435.1 Candidatus Methanodesulfokora washburnensis | reverse complement strand
ACGAAGAATGATTAAATATTTGTTTGGTCATACATATAGTAGAGGTGATGGGATGAGTGGTGAAATAAAAGTTGAGTCTAGTTTTGAGGAATTTCTCATCAAGAAGTATCTCGATGAGACCAAAGAAAAAGAGGACAAAAAACCAAATACAAATGCCGAAACGGAAAAATTTGTTTCGAGGGAGGAGATAGGGAAAATTCTTTCAGGGAGGGAGAACTAAATGTTAAGCGTTACAGAGTTCCAGAATTTAATTTCAAAAAAGCAACAGGAGTTAGAAAATGAGAGACTTAGCAAACTTCAGCAAAAACAAACTGAGCTTCAACAGCTGGAAGAAGAGCTCAGCAAAGTCCAGAAATACAGGCCTTTCGATCCGCAGAAAGACTGGTGCCCCTTCATGGATGCAATTGATGACGATAACAGCTTCTGCATGTTAGCAAGAAGAACGTTTGAGTTCTGGTGCGGGAAGATACAGGTCAAAGAAGGAAAACTGTACTGTCCTCTTTTGAAGAGATTTCTGGGGGATGCAGTAAAAGTTACAAAGGAGTACTCCGAGCTTGAAGCTAGAGTAAACGGAGTGAGAAAGGAGATAGAGAAGCTCAGCACTCCGGTTTCAGTTTCTATATGTGACATGATCAGCATAATAAAGAGCTCAGGATACATCGAAGATGGCGAATATACCGTTTATAGGATATCTAAATCCTTGGACATCCTTAACGCTAGGCTTGTGAAGTTCATTGAAAGATCGGGGATGTACGTCCATCTATTCGTGGATCAAAATGACAGAATAATTGCAATCGAAATGTATGAACACATAGGTTATGACGACGACTGGACATGGTCTTACTATCACCCAAGCGTGGATATCTCTAAGCTCAGAACAATGGAGGAAATAGAGCTTATCAGGGAGAGAAATTACATAAAACAGGTCATCTTGGACAAAGCGAAGGGGATGAAACCTATAATAAACCCAGAGAAGCTAAGAAAGTGGGAGGGAGATCCAGAGATAGAGCAAGTTGCAAAGGCGAACTTTGGCATGTCTGTCGAAGAGCTTGCCCTTCAAATAGAGAAAGAAGTGGAAGAAGAAAAAAGAAGGAGGGAGGAAGAGAAGAGAAAAGAGGAGGAGAAAAAGAAGGAGAAAGAAGGAAGAATAAAGAAAGCGTTCATGAACATGAAGTTCGTTGAAGTGAAGAGCAATGGTTTCAAAATAACAGTAAGGGCTGTCAGGTATGTGGACAAGGAACTGTTCGGTCAATTTGTAGCAACTGCAAAACAACTGGGTCTGAAATATGATTACAAATCAAAGGAATGGTACACTTTTCTCGGGTGACCAAGATGAGGGATCTCTGTTGTTTTGGTCTGTCCTCCCAGACCCGACCGGTTCGAAAGAGCCGGCGGGGGGAGTCGTAAAAACCTGAGGGAGGGGAAGTATGAGCGAGAAAATAAGGAAAGAGATGAAGAAGGAACTCACTCTGGAGGACTGGGAGACACTCCCTCCAGAGAAATGGGGGATATACCAAAAAGATGACTTAGTGTTCATATACGTCAATTCGAGCAGGATCTTCTTGGATCTAAAGAGAAACATAGCTAAGATGGAGAAGGTTATCAGCGAATATAGCTGGCTCTACACCAAATTATTCCTTCCCGATGAGGTGATACCATGCCTGAAAGGATTCATACAAGTTCTTGAATTCCTCTCGGAGAAGGGCTGGAAAAATGAGTTTGCTGAAGTATACATGGTGCTCTTCGATATCCTTATGTTGTATGAAGAATCGTGAGGTGATATAATGCCAAGGAGTGCAATCCCGCCAGAAAAGAGGAAAATATCAGTTAATCTCTCTATTGATATAGATCTCCTCAATCTATTGGATAAGTACATTGAGGAAGTGAGAAAAGAAGATCCTAGAGTATCAAGGAGCAAAGTGATAGGCGAAGCACTCAGGGAATACCTCCAGAAACACGGAATATCTATGGAGGGATAGCATGACCTTTGATGAGCTACAGGCTAAGGCTACAAAAAAGCACAACTGCAAGGTCAAGTTCTTGGCGTTCAGGAATGGGGATCACCTGTCAGTGGATCTGTGGTTTCATCCTAAAGAGGAAAAAGGGAGGGAGGATCTATGATATACATATTTGTAGAAGTACGCTTCGGTTTCTCTATGAACAGGAATGTGCAAAACGACACAAGAAGGTATTTAATGGGATTAAAGAGTCCAAAAGTGCCGGAGAAGGTGAATGAAGCTGTGGGATGGCCTGCACTCCATCCCATCACTTTCGGGTATATCAAGGAAAAAGGAGTAAGAAAAGGTGCAGGTTACAACAGAGCTAGGGGAGCGGTGGTGATCTACCTCTATGGAGGGAGGGATGCAATGCTGGATCGGACAATTAGGGAGCTGGATGCTGTGCTCTCCAGTCTTAAGACAAAAGACCATTTAAAATGGTACTCATACAGCATTTATGTGGGAGAGGACATTGTTGAAAGAACTTATCCATACGAGCCAATTGCCCAAATATAAAATAAAAAAAGGAAAAAAGGAGAATCTAGGACTCCTGCTACCATATTATCTCAAAGTTTCTTTCTATGAATTTGATTATCTCTTTATTTTCCTCTTTGAAATCCTTTCCCCATGGATCATATATGCCCTGCTCTTCTTTTGCCTTTAGCTCCATATATCTTCCAGCTAGTGCTTTTGCCAGATTTAGGGGGATGCCAAACTGGTTGGATATTGCCTTTCCGACAATGTCCTCGAATTCATCTTCTCTTACAGGAGTCCTATCTACTACCAGATCCGATATTCTTCCCATTTCATCACCTTTTTTCTTTTCTCTTCTCCCGATGCCTTTCAGCACCGAGATGCATCACTATATATGGCTAAACATATATTTAATCATTCCTATTCAGCTGACGATCAGTTTTTATTTTTACAAGTGAATTTCACTAGGCATATAACGAAGTTTTCTATAAAACCATTACTCTTTTGCCTCCTCTATCTCCAGAGATCTTCCAATTGAGATAGCAGTCCTTATCAGTGTCTTTTCAGCAACAGTACTCTGGACATAATTGTATATTGTCACGGGGGATTTTCTCCCCTGCATCCTTGCTACTTCCTCAGGAGACCTTCCCATCTCCGCCACATAATATGAGGTAGCTGCATGTCTGCCTGTGTGGGTGTTCACACCGAATGTCTTCCGAGCAAACATGGAAATCAGAGCGACATACATCCTGTCCACATATTTTCTTATTATCTCTAAATCCGATTCTTTTATCTCAGGAGGGAGAACCATCATCCTCTTCGGTTCAGGGAGCTGTATTACTTCACCAGTCTCCTTGTTCACCTTCTTGGTTCTCGCTTTCTCGACCCTTACATATACAACTTTCACCTTCTGTATTTCCCCAGAAGCTCCCTTTGCAGTTATCTCCTTGACATCTTCCCCTTTTGCAAACTTCTTCATAGCCTCTATTGCCTCTCCCACCCTGCTAGCGTTAATCAATTGTAGGAGGAGTATGGCTGTCTTTGTAAACTTCAGTGCGTATGTCTCCCCTTTTTCCTTCCCCAGCTCCCTTATCCTCTTCCTGAACTTCCTCATTGCTGTTGAGTATGTTTTATACAATTTTACGAAATCGACTCCCATATCCCAAGTTCCAGGTCTCTTCCTCGTCTCCAGCTTGGGCATGTGGGTTTAACATATGGCAGATAAGTTAAACCTTTCGGACAGGGAGGTTTAACATACACTGAAAAAAGAGATAGTAAGTTAAACCTATTGTTTCACGGAACCTATACTTCCATAGGGAGGTTGTTAGTATTTCCTCGATTTCTCCCTTAATAGATCCTCTACTACCGGCATCTGTGTCCTGAGAGTCTCGAAAAGCTTCAAGATATCTGATTCCGTGAAGGCTCCCACGTTCTCGCAAGATAGAGTGAAATGTCCCTCTGCATCTTGTTCTATATGACAATTATGCTCTAGTTTCTTATCTATCTCGTGCTTAGTATCCTCCCAAGTCTGCCAAAATCCTGGAGAGGATGATACTAAGTCAGCAATTTCCTCAGGTACGTACTTCTCCATCCAAATATGAGTGTTATACCGTCCGTATGAAAGCTTATGAACGATCCTTCCGTCATCAAAGTAAAATCTAAAAACTGGTTCGGCTAAGATAGCTCTAAAGGGCTCAGCTTCCTCCTCGAGCTTCTTCATAAACCCTGCTATCCTGCGAACTGCCTTCCTGTTCAAGTTTCTGGGTATATAGCACCCGTTCCAGCGAGGCCTCCCTCCCATTGACTCACAAAATTCCTCAAAACGAGTACGAAGCCTTTGATTAGCCTCGAATGAGGTAACCATACTTCTCCCTCATTCTCCTTTTTGATGCTCAAGAATTTAAAGCCTTATTACAGATATATAAAATAAAATCTTTTTATCCTGAAAAGTAGGATACTGAGGGATTATGAGAAGCGAAGATCTATCTCGTTTGGTGGGAGGCAAATGCGAGGAATCTAGTGGTAAGTTTGAATTCTGGCCTGATATCAAAAAAGCAACATGTAGATTAGACTCAACAGAAGGTCTTCCCGAGCTTATAGATTTTATCAGGAAAATAGAACTTCCTGATGATATGGAGGAAAAGGTACTTAGCGTTGAAGCTAGGTTCAGAACAAAGCCAAAGGAGAAATTTGAATCCCTCCTTAGTGAGATGAGGTGATATGATGAGGAGAAAGGAAATAGAATCTCTGTTCTCAAGGAAGTGCTGGGATCTCGGAGGAGAGGTTTATATGTCTCTGGATGGTCTTACATGTCACTTAGACTCAATAAAGAAAGGCAGGGAGATGATGCGGTTCATTGAAAAGCTGGATGCTCCAGATGACGAGCATAAGATAATAGGAGGGGTCAAGATAAAAACTGAAAGCGGTCTGATCGAACTCAGTAAGGTTCAGTGGAGAAACGAGAATTTCTCAAGATATATAGGAAAGATAGTGTCGAGGGATTCCCTCCCATTCCAAGCAAAGAAGATGTTAGTAGCAGAGGAAAAAGCAGTTAAGCTGGAAAGAGTATTGAAGGAGATCCTGCCGAAGGAATACAGGGATGTCTATGCAGAAGGAAACGGGAACGAGAACGAGACATATATAGATCTGTTTTTCGACACTCCTAAGAATTATGGTATAGATCCCATTTTCGAGAGGATAGTCGAGGTAGCTGAGGACTTCTGGAGCAGGATAGCAGACCTGAAGATGACACAAGTAGGGGAGAAGACATTTCTTGAGATCTGAGCATTTCGATGGGATTATAAAAAGAATTTATCTAAGCAATTGCTTAGGTAGATTGTTTGGGAGAAGACTTAAGCTTCATACTTATATAACAAAAGGTTAAATTCCTCAGAATCAAGAAGAGGTATGAGATATACTCCTCAAGAGATTTTTGAGGCACATGAAAAGATCCGAAAGAAGTTCGAGGGATTCTGCAAATCAATAGGCGGGGAATATTGGGAATGGGGGGGATTGCCACATCCCTACAACACTAAGCAGGAGGACTATTCGTAATATAAGTAAATTTATGGAGAAAATTGACGGGATTTTAGATTCTTCTTTAAGAACGGGAGGGTTCAATACGATCTCCCAAGCGGGAATTCCCCCAGCCATATATCCTTGATTAAGAAACTCCCAGAAAGTCTTATAACCTCATTAACTCAGTTTCCAGGCTCAAATTGGACTTGGGTACAGGTAAAGGATGAAATAGAGAAAAAGTTAGATCCAAATTGCTTCTTAACAGATGATTTCAGTCTGGTTTGCCGTGCTGACTCTTCCTTCCCGATGATAGATATCCTGAAGCTTTTCGAGACCCTCAGGACACAGATGCTGGTAGTAGAGGATCTGATAAAAAAGAAGTATGAAAGCATGAGTTTCCTCAGGAAGGCAGGCAAGGGTCTAGAGAGAACACGGGTAGAAGTATAGGTTCCGTGAAACAATAGGTTAATAGGTTTAACTTACACTGAAAAAAGAGATAGTAAGTTAAACCTCCCTGTCCGAAAGGTTTAACTTATCCTCTATAAGTTAAACGTCCAAGAATCGTAATCTGGAAATCCTTCTTTATTTACAAAAGTATAAAGCATAACCATTTTATTCTGACGAGGCTTTATCCAGTATGCTGGATCTCTCATCCTGTGTCGAGGAAGTATCGATGAAGCTTAGGAGGAAAGCTCAAGAAGACGAGGCAACTAGAGAAGCAATAGAGAGAGAAGGATTGGAGAAGATAGCTAAAAATGCCTGTCTTCTAATAGAAGGAGCAAAGAAGTGGGAGGAAACCACATCTGAGTTCAAGAGGAGAGGACTATACACAGAGGGGGATGCTAGACCGCTGAACTCCGTGATCCTAGCGAAGGAAGGGACAATAGAGATGACTGTCGGCTCATCCCCAGGACATAGAACCAGAGTTAATCTGAACAAGATGGAGCTCAGGTACTATGATTCAGACAGAGATGTGAACTGGGTAATGAGAAAGCTGTTTGAAGATGTAGGAGCTAAGTGCGAGGACGATGATGAGGGAGTCTTCTGCGATATCTCAGGGTTATCAGAGGAGGATATAATCAACAGGCTGTTTCCGAGGATAGCAGCTGCTACATCGATGGACATAAGGATGAACAATAGAGGGGAAGACTGGAAGGAGAGCGAGCCTGAGATATTCGATAAATGCAGTGATCTATCCGAAAGGGAGGACTTCGAGCTATGTGCTGTTAGAGAGCTTCTGAAGAAGATGGGGTCATACTGATGAATGAAAAAGAGGCAAGAGAGGTATTTTCAAGGAAGTGCGAGGAACTAGGAGGATACTTGGAAGGCTCATCATACGAGAGAACATTTACCTGTAGACTAAGATCAATGGAGAGCGGAAGGAAGATGATGGAGTTTATTAGAGATTTGGATATCCCCGATGATATGGATGTGGGAGTACGTATTGATGCTGATAAAAGGGTTCTCGTCTTCAAGAAGGAGAATCTGAAGAAAAGTCCATATACGGAACATACCTTCAGGATCTGGATAGAAGAGACTCCAAGCCCTCTTGATAGGGCAACGAGCACCATGATTAAGAAGGAAGCTCTAAAGCTGGAGAGCGAAATGAAGAAGAAGCTTCCTGAGAACACATCTATCTATGTTATTCCTTCCAACGACATAGGTTTCTCCATTGTCAAGGTATCCCTGCTCTCGCCTAAGGGACATGATGTAGCTCCCATCATTGAAGAGATGATCGATAGGATCGAGAAGCTTTGGAATAAAATAGAGAGAGGAGAAGGAATGGAAAGAGTTGGGGAAAGGTCTTTTATAGAGATATAGGAGTGTTAGATATGAATGAAAAAGATGTGGTAGGTATATTCAAAAGGAAGTGTGAGGAACTCCCCCATTTTCATATTGTTTTTCCATTCTGGCAAGTATCTCCACTATTTCAGCTTCCCTCATGGCTATCTACTATTTCGGCCTCTCTCTCTTTAATAACTTTGCTGACCAAGAGAGGATCTACTACCAGCCGGCACGCACTCCCTCCTCTTCCTCTTCCCTTCATGGTCAATATCAGACCCTGAGCTTGGAGGTAGTTGAGCATGGAGAAGAATGTGGGCTTTGTCATCCTATTATTATACTTGGGGAATCTCCTCAAAAATTCCCTGAAGAGCTCCGCTGTCTTTATCTCCTTCGGAGGTATTAAGGAAAGAAGAGCTAGCTCCCTGTCCCTGAGCTTCCTCACAGAATCGAATATAATCGATTGTGCTGCCTTTTTTATCGCAAATGGGATGTAGTCCTCCATCCAGTTATCTCCCATGTACATCAGAGATCTTATAGCCACCCTAGCATCTCCAAAGTGATTTTCAGCTATCTCCTTAGCCATCTTCTCTATTATGGAAAGGGTGAATTTGTGAAGGCCTTTTTCAGCTCTGTCCTTCATTATGATAAACAACTCTTCTGAATGATACGGTCTGAAAGAGACATGTCTTGGAAGGAAGGAACTCTGTGTAGCTGGATCTAAGGAATCGAAGAAGTTCACATTCTGAGCAATAGTTATGAGGAAAGTCCTTGTCTCTCTTGTTGTTGTGAATATTATGTTGTGATCTCTGAGGAAATCGGCCTCATCCAGTATCAAGAATGAGTATTTATAGGAATTCATCTCCTCGAGGAACTTGTCCACTAAGAAGGGATCTCCCCACTTCTCACCTGTAACATAAGCATAGATCTTCTGTGATGTGGGATAGTCCCTGCATGAGACATAGAAGACCTTGCATTCATCTTCTTTTATATTTCCCTTATTCATCTGTGACTTCAGTATTGTGTTAAGGACATATTTAGTTGTAACAGTCTTCCCAGCTCCTTTTCCACCCTGTATGTTGAGGTGAGGTCTCAAACTTGATCCAATGTAGAATGCTATCGCTTCAATGAGATCCTCTGCCTCAGGCCTTAAATAAATGGAGTCCGGAACAAAGTCCAGGTCAAAAAATCTGGGATCTTTTATGTTCTTTCCGGCCGATATGAACTTATCGGCCTCATCTTCTATAAACTTCGTGAGATCCATATGCCACTAGGGAAAGTGAAAAATATAAAGATTGTAGCGAATGTTTACTAACATTTTATAGAAAGAGGGGACTATCATAGTAGAATAGAATATTCAGAAAAACACCCCCCCTTCATTTTACATTTCTCTCAGGGGACATATATGGAGTTGGAGTGGAAAGGATGTACTATAATATGAGAGTATATTTCTCTATTCCTCCTCTTCATCTCCTCTCTAGTTATTGCCTCCCTCCTGGAAATGTAAAATGAGGGGGGAGTGTTTCTCTAAATATTTTAGAGAAAAGAAAAAGTTAAGCAATTGCTTAGAAGTTCTTGCAGATCAGGTACCTCCAGTGGAGATCCTTAGCTCCAGGCTTCTTCCCCTTCTGGATCTTCTCCCCCTCTATACACTTCCATCTCTTATCATTAGTGAAGAGAGGCTTAACCATATTGTATAGGTTTGCCCTGCTGTTCGGGAGGTTCACTATGCACTTCCTCTTTGTCCTATCGCACCATTCCTTTATATCAGGATAGTAATTGTAATTCCAGTTTCTTCCAGGCTGTCTTCCAGGTATAACAGGAGCTACTTGAAATGGAGGATCAAACAAGAAGACGCAGTCAGCCGGAGCTTCATTGACAGTCTTCTTCCAGTCCTGAACCTTGAGTATAGCTTTTAGATTTTTATGATGTGTCTTAACCCACTCCAGAGGCTCTGGGTTTATATCTCCTATTATACATGTTGTAGCTTTTCCCTTTTGAGAATCACAGACCTCCTTAGCAACCCAGGCATGCCCACCAAAAGGCTCAACATAACAAACACCAGGAGGAACCATGTTTGCCGCAATATCTCGGATGTTCCTCATCCCGTTGTACATCTTGTCTTGATTGGGCATGCTGGATATACCAACTTTTCTTTAAAACTGTTTGCTTGACTTTTTTAGATCATAACATAAGTTCTTTCTCCTCTTTTTTCCACTCCTTCTTCAGGGTTCTCCATCAAATAATTCAGTTTATCGATTAATCTTCCCGTTGCATCAGCTATATCCTCAAGAGGCCCGACATCGATCTCCCTCTGGAAATCGCAATATACACTGAAATGAGGTTCATGAAAAGTGAAAGATCTGCACTCCCCCTTCATCCCAAGATCTCTCATCTCCTTTACATTACCTCCAAGCTTCTGGACTATCAGAGGTAGCAAAGATGGGTTCATCTTGCTGCTTATCTGCCTGTTCACCACAACTTCATGGACTGCTGTTGGCTCCTTGTTTATCGGTTCCCTTCCCAGCATCCTCTCAAGAGCATCAGCAAGGATCTCCTTGGAGGAAACAGTTATCCTGATGTAGTCGTAATACCTCCTTCCATGAAGCTTCAGTGCAATCGTTGTATCCTTTCCTCTGACGTAATCTCCAGCTTCTTTTATCAGATCTCTGACCTCAGATCCTTTTATCTCCGAGAGTTTCAAATGCTCGCATAGAAGAGAGCCTTCCTTCTCTCTGAACTCTCCTCCATGTCTCAAGCAGAACCCCTTGAAACTCTCCCTGAGCACGCTAAATAGATGAACCTTCTCTATTTAACTTTTCTACAAAAAGATTATGGACTATTTGTTTTCTCCTTGATGGAGAATCCAGCTGCCTTCATAAACTTCTCCAGAGATTCCACAAGCCTTGCCCCTTTCTCAGTTACATAATACCTCTTCTCCTTTTTCTCAATGAGCTCTGCTTTCACCATGTGTTTTATGATCATATCCATCCACTGGGATATGGACACAAGGCCCTCCGGATACGAGACAGCGATGGCTCTCAGGATCATCTTGGCTATGTCTGATCTCTTTGCCCCGTTATTTTCCTTTAAGAGCTTCTTCAGGACAACATACCTCACTATCGAGGTTCCAAGAAATCTCTCATATGTCTCGCTCATTCGACCACCTCTATTCTAAATCCGAATGCCTGAACAAACTTGTCGAGATCCTCCCTGAGCTTCTTCCCCTTCTCCGTTGGATACAGTTTATCTTCCTTCCTTTCCAAGAGCTTCGCATCTATCATATCCCTTATTATCTTCGTCGCATGTGCTACCACCTGTACTGGTTCATCTGGGTTTACCGATAGTCCTGATCCTACTACAAGATCTCCAACATCCATCAGGCTCATTCCTCCTTCTTTCTCCACCTTCTTCAGGATCAAATACCTCAGGACAGATGTCCCTAAGAACTTCCTCCTCTCGATCATAAGACTTTAATATCTGCATTACTTATAAACCTTGTTATCCAAACTGATATGGGTGCATTTAGTCTCTTCAGCACCTTTCTTTCATACTCTAAGCAATTGCTTGAAAGTGCTCACGCAGATTTATATATGGATCAATGGATACATGCATGGGGTGGAAATATGATCCGTGTGATTAAGACCATCTACCTTCCGGAGGATCTGTTTCATAAGATAGAAAATTACGCAAAAACAAGGAATCGGAGCTTCAATTCCACTGTTGTGGAACTGATAGAAAGAGGCCTAAAGCTTGAGGAATCTGGAGAAGAATGAGTGCCAAGGTGGATATGTGTGTATTTCTTTTACAAGGGTCTTCATGTTGATGAGAGGAACGGTTTGGGTTCTGTTATTGTTGTTGAGGCTGAAATGAGTTCTGACAACCTTAAGAAGCTTCTCTGTACTAAGGATTGCAACGCCCTCTTCATAGTTAAGGATTATAGTGTGAGCATCTGCATATTGAAGAGCTATAGAGATGTTGAGTCGTGCCCTTTTGAAGTGCTTCATCTAAGTGGTCGTAGTGCTATTCATCGAGTAGGAGAGCCCGTAGTGAAGGTAGAGTTTGAGATCCCTGTGACCCCTAAACTGATAGACACGATTTGCGAGATTAGGAGGCAGGGAAAGTTGCTGGGTCTAACGATACGCTATGAGCTTGATGTGCTTGTCATAAATAATGTGGTGTATCAGGTTCCTCCCACGTATAAACCTATAATAGTACCTCAAATAACTCTTACACCATTGATAGGGTATGTGTATAAGGTACTACCTGATGGGACTTCGCACCACGTCATGCCTTTTGACGACCATGAGGTGACACGGCTCTTGAAGGATCTTAAGTATGCCGAGTTCATAAGGTTTGAAGTCCCGATAAAACCTGTTCCTGAACCAGCAATAGAGGTTCTTCAGAAGGCTGTCAAGGAGTTGAAGGTCGCCGAAGAGCTTTTGTACAAATGTGACTACATAAAAACTCTGTATACCCTTAGAAACATAGTGCTGAACCACCTTACAGTAGAGGTTTGGAGAGGCAACCAGAAGGAGAGACACTTCAGAGAAGAGCTGAAGAACTATATACTCAATGTTGCACCCGAGATCTACAGATCCTTGTATGAGGAAGCGATTAAGGGAGTTGAGAACATCTTACGGGCTGTCCTGCACTACATGCACAGGTTTGTGCATAAAGACACGGGGGAGCTTATTAGCACGCCACTGAAGGAAGATGTAGAGTACTTATACACAACACTACTAGCGGTAGTCAAGTACTTGGTACAATTAACAACGCGGTGGGCTAAGCAGTCCTCTGAGGCTAAATCTTAGCCAGAAGATTTTGTGCTGTGCTTCAATATGGATTTGCAGCTGATTCTAACACCTGCAGTAATCATAGCCCTCTACCTCGCGTTTACATATATAGTTGCTGAAAGCTATCACTACTATTTGCGGAAGCCTTACCATAAAGGGCCTCGCATACTATTTGGGCTCGCCTTAATCATGCTGGCTGTTATGGTAGAGTGTGTTGTTCTTTATTTGTGGTACGTGCTGTGGAGCGTCTTGAGCTTCGCAACTTTCGCCATTATTGGCGGTATTGTAATACTCGCTTCCCTACTTGCTCTTAATTACTTGCATGGGCCTAAATGTAGCGGAGCAAGGTGGGTCACCATCGATAACCGGACTGTTATTGAATGCGTTAATGGGCCTGTCAATGCGTGGCTTAGCGAAAAAGGTGTTGTTATAGGCGATAGGTTGCGGGGGGTTCTCAGTCGTGAGGAGCTGAATGCTATATGCTACCATGAGGAAGGCCACGGAGGAGGTCTTTACGTACTTCTCATTCGTTTCTTCTCTGTCTTCATCATTGTGTTCTGGTGGCTCTCAATAGCAACTCTCTTTGCAGTAGATTTGCTTCAAAGGCTAGGTGTTTTCAGAGTGCTAGAAGATCTAGTGCGGGCTTTGGTTGGCTGTGCTATACCTACTGGCTGGCTTCTCGCCCTAGTGGTAATGATGTGGATGTGGATTTATGAGCATGAGGCAGACCTCTACAGTG
>NZ_RCOS01000154.1 GCF_003947435.1 Candidatus Methanodesulfokora washburnensis | reverse complement strand
ATTATAACTCAAATAAAAACTTTTATTTAAGCTTGTAAATAAAAAGTTTTGCCTTAAAATATAAGAATAAAGGCTTATAAGCCATAAAGTCCTATTTTTTCCCGATGATAGAAGATAATCAAAATAGCTTACAGAGGAAGAGTATGAGTAAAAATGCTGGTAAAGAGAGACAGAGTGAGAAGGAATCAGGATATTCAAATTTCCTCATAAAAGAAAGGCTTAGACATGAGCTGGAAAGGCTCAAAAGGGCTACAGGGCTTGGATTTGAGCTTGATGTAGTTTGGATGCCTCAGGATAACAAGCTCTCAGGTGAGGTGAAAGGAAAGAAGATCTATGTCTATGAGGAGGATGAAGAAAAAGCAGTTGAGACCCTTTATCATGAGTTCTTCGATTATGCTGTTTCAAGGGCAATAGAGCCATACAGGAGCGTTTTGAACTCCCTTATAAGTTGTTTAAATGAAATGTGTTACAGAAGAAAAGAAGAAGTTGTCGAAGGCCTAAGGAGGTTTGCAAGGAAGGAGGAGGTGAGCATCAGGGAGAGGAAAAAAGAAGAAAGGTGATCTCCGATGGAGACCACACAACCCGATGATAAAAAGCCTGAAGAAGAATATAAAGATTTTGATCAGATAGCTATATCCTATGAAGGGCTATCTCCTGAGGAGAAAGGACAACTCTTTGCTAACGCCTTTGCTGAGAAGATTGAGGAGATAATCCCTCCCCCTAATGTCTGGGTTTCTATGTCCCATAAAGAAAAGAAAAAATGGCTAAGAGATCAGAGGAGAGGCTTCTTATTACCTCTAGCCCTAGGAAAAGCATTCGCTAAGGGGATATTGATACCAAAACCCGATGAGCTCCCAAGCGATATCCTTGAGAAGATTGAGGAGACTTTTGACAAAAGAGTAGCATATAGAGATAAACCTAGCATAGTATATGAGATAATCAGGGATCTAATCGAAGCTCAATATATCGGCTTTGTGAACCTTAAAATAGAGGAAAGCAGGGAGGGGGAGCTTTATGCCTATTTTCCCCCTGATAACATATTAATCGAGCCTAAGGAAATAACAAACCTCCTTATCCTCTATGGGATAAGTGATTCCCCAGAGATGCATATAGTGATAAGCACAGTTTTAAAGGAGATAGGGGCACAAGCTGAGGAGATAGGGATTTATGACATTAATCCCCCTGATCTTCTCCCTCTGAATAATGGGAAAGTCTTGGACATGAACGATTTAAAGGTGAAATATGTCGAGGGGAAGTATTTCACAAAAACACATGTTTTTTATCCCTCTGAGAGCTTCTTAAAAGCCATAGAGGAGGAGAGGATAGATGAGAGCTATTTTGAAAATGAGGGTTGGTATAGGATCATCAGACAGGAATATGATGATGAGAATTGGGAGAGGCTAAAGCTCTGTTTAGGCACGATATTGGCGGGGAAAAATACTGATGAGAAGATAAACATAATAAAAGGAGATCCAAGAACAAGGAAGACCACATTATTGTTCAAACTTATAAAACCTGCTTTAGGATCCTTTTCAGTCTCAGGGAGTCTAAAGCTGATTACGGGCAAAGATAACAGATTTTCATTACAGCACGCACTAGGAGCGAAGGTTATGCTGACGTCTGAAGCAGGGGATGTGATAGTCAGGGATATTGAGATGCTGAAGAGGATAACAGGAGGGGACACGGTCTATGTTGATGTAAAGCACAAAAGCCCAAGACAGCAGGATATGTATTTATGCATGTTTATAGCAACTAATGAGATGCCTAGATTTCCAAGACTGACGGATGAGGCTCTCCTAAACAGGATCAACATAGTTGAGACGATAAATCCACATAATTGGACAGAAGAGGAGAAAAAGCTGATGGATGAGGTGAATATAGCCTCATTTTTGGAATTCGTGATTTACTGCACCTATTTGGTCAAAAAGAGGGGATGAATAATCAAGGATGAGGAGGAGAGGGAGAGAAACTATCAGCTATTGATAGAGTCTCAGAATTCCTAGAACAACGTTGTTCTTTTGCTGAAACCTATAAGATTGAGGGAGAAATCCTATATCAAGCTTACGATAAATGGTGCAGGGAGAACAAAGTATTCAGAGAGGGGAGAAACACATTTTACCATGATGTTGAGCTTTTAGGAGCTGAAAAAGGAGTTAAAAGGATAAAACCAAAACATAAGGTCTGGTTTAAGGGAGTAGATCTAAAAGAGGAGATTGAGAGAGCGAGACAAGAGCCTATCGAATAAATAGAATAATTCAAATTGAAGGTGAGAATGTGAGGTTTTCCTTGTGTGTTCTTACCATATGTATCCCCTTTTCTCCCGCATATTTACCTCCCTATAAGTATATCAAAAAACCTGCCAAAAAACGTAACAATTTCCCCCCTTTCTGGAATATTCCTTTCCTATCCAAATCTTAGGTAAACATAGGTTCACCTAGGTGAACCTTTTGAGGTTCACCTATCCAAGGATTAAGGCAGCTTTAGTTGCATTCCAGCCTTTCAATTCCATTTGTTTTATCTCTTGAGGTGCTTCTACAAGAGATAGAAGACGTTGAGCATGTCTAGGAGACATTCCGATATCTGGCGTGACGCCATACACATCACAGCTTTTCAATTCCATTAACTTCTTTATAGTTTTGTTTAATGCAGCAAGCCGCTTATCTCATTATCTCCGCTATAAAGAGAGACTTCAGCAGAAAGCTAAAAGAGAAGGAAAAGAACCTTACTCAGGTCCTATTAATTGGCTCTCTCGCCTAAATCGGAAAAAAGAAGGCTGGATTTTCGAAAATCCGCCACCAGATGCTATTCCAAAGAATACAGACGGAGGGCAGGTCTCAGCTTCTTCATATCTTATGAAATATTTAGGAAAAACAATGAGGCTTGTTTCTGCAATAGTAGAAGGGAAGAAATTACCTAAGAGGCATAAATTAGTTATATTTTATTGGTTTCTCAGAATCCCCTTCTTTTCCTTTTCTCCTTCCCTTAGAGACAAAAAGAAGAAGATTACTGCAGGATGGAAATTCTTAGGCTCATTATATATGCGCGCGCAGTCCATGTAGAATTCCTACTGTTTACTATTTCCTAACGCAATGTATTGTCCAGGTCCTTTCATGTTTCTTCACAATCTTACATCGGTAATCACGAGACAATACCTTCAATAATTCACTAGGCTTACCGCCAACGTTTGAGTGGCACTCAAGTATAATCTCATCAAATAGTTTGACATGTGCATAATCGTTGAGTATTACGTCATATTCACATCCTTCACAATCCAGTTTTAGAGCACCATTAGAATCGATGCCATATTTGTTAATTAGCTCGCCCAAACATAATGCTATGATTTCACCGTCACTGCTGGGTCTATGATAAGTGCCAATAGTTCTCTCAACATCGACCCTTTCAATACATATCTTACCACGTCTGCTCGCCAAACCTGCATTAATAGGCACTATCACATTTTCAAGCTTATTAAGCCTGATGTTTTCAAGCATTTCCTTATAGGCCTCTGGGTGAGGTTCAAGAGCAATAACCTTATCAGCTCCTTTTAAAGCGAAATAAATGGCTGAGTCACCAACGAAAGCCCCGACATCGACGACAACCCTATCCTTAACACTCAACGACTTATACTCACCATAATCAAAGGCCTCATATATGGTCCAATGCATACGCCTGAACTTCACGTTACCCTTAAACCAGCATCTTTTAACTGGGTCGTAAGCCCATCCAAGCACTCTAGCCCATGTTTCCGTACTAACGTCATCGATGTTTTTGACTTCCACTCCGTTCACGAGTATCCTGCCATCAACACATATGACGGATTTGATGAGTCCACGTGAAGATCCATCGACAAGCCTCTCGAATGTCTCGGGGCTCACCTCGAAGGTACAACCACGAATCTTGGCGATGAGCTTGACATCGAAGCCAAGCCTGAGCAAGGCGTACTTGATCAATAACAAGGGCCAGTTGTCAAATAGGTAGCGACTTGCTAAGGCTTTCCTAGCCTTCTTCCTAGCCTTCTCAAGCACCGTTCCGGCGTCCAATAGCATTCTACTCATACATGCAGTGAATGATTGCTCATCTCGCATCTAAAATCCCTTAACAGGCGTTCTATGAGGGCCTGTCCACTCCAATTTTGAAGCCCTCATAAGGTATCATGAGGTCTTTATATAACTTTAGGTAACTTACCAACAACTCAAGATAACATGAGATCCTTAGATGTTGAGAGAGATGTTGGGATATATTGGGGAAATCCTAAGGACAGCCGTATATATAAGGGATCTCATTAAGAGAGCCTCGTTAAGGTATCAGGGTATCGATGGGTATCACAAGGTATCATAGGGTATCCTGCCAACATCATAGGGTATCACACAGGGTATCAGGGCAAAACAAAAATGTGAAAGCTTTTTATTCCGAGATCTCCTCTCTCATTTATGCCCTTAACTCCAGAAAAAGTAGAAGAGGTTAGGAAATTATATGAAGAGGGCAAAAGCACCAGAGAGATAGCAAAAGCTCTTAGATTGTCTCTTAGAGACATAGGTATAGCTCTCGGACCTTCGATCGATGATCAGCTAAGAGAATTAGCTGAGCTTCAGAGCGAAACGGACAAAAAAGCAGAATATGCTGTGAAGATGATGAAAAAACTGTGGGCTTCCTTCTTTTTGACAGCTTATAGGAAAGGAGAAGAAGTAATTTGTCCTTATTGTTATCAGCCAATAGTTCCAGCTGATTCAGCTGACGGAAAAGGAGTTATCTGCCCTAAATGTGGTAAAACTCTCGTTCAACTTTAAATCTAAAATATTTGAATAGAATATTTAGGGTGTTCATTAGGGTGTCATGGCAGGATGTTGTTAGGGTGTCATTAGGGTGTCTCTATCCTAAGTATTTTTGTTCCTTTGGAAAAAACCTTCTTAAACGTCTCTTTCGCCCTATCCTTCTGCTCCTTTGTCAGTTTCGTTGTTCTCCGTGAATCATAATACGTTAGGATCTCTTCAAGAAGATCTTTTGAGATTCTGATTTCCTCGATCACAGGAAGGCTTATTTCCTCACCACTTAGAGAAGCTATTTTTATAGCAGGAGGAGCTTTAAGACGGGCTTCTGGTCCAAGATAGCATCTCTTGGTTTTCCTTTTTCCACCTTCTCTTTTTACGTGGACACAATAAAGATAAAACTTCTCACGGAT
>NZ_RCOS01000106.1:2917-12873 GCF_003947435.1 Candidatus Methanodesulfokora washburnensis | reverse complement strand
ATCTTGCCTCCCTCACGGGCTCGGAACATCCGAACCATTGATTTCAGGGAGGTTTGTATTTAAGCTTTGCCATTCATCCCAAAGCTAAAGCACTGGGTTTTCTGGACATCCATTTTTATAATCTCCAAAAAGACATAAGCAGATATAAAGGGAACTGCTAAGGCAGTATCTCAAGACAATAAAGACAATAAAAAGGTCCTAATAAACCGAATATGGACTCAGTGATAGTTATCTTTAGGGGAACAATCTATAATTAGGAGCTGTTTAAACCTTCTGTTTGGATTATCTTTTATGAATAAACACTTAAAGTAGCTTTAAGGCCTCAGCCCGCCCGTCTTTCCTCATCCAATCGGGCGAAGGAATTCTCCTCATAGGCCTTATGTTCATAAAAGGTGAGGCTTATTAACTGTTACGGTCTTTTTCATAGTATTTTATTAAGAAGTGATTTTTATTTCTCCATCAAATAAGCCGACCGAGCAGAGAACTGATGAAACAAAAGATATCAGCGTATCCTGACTTCCTCCCAGTTCAATTATCAGTATATCTTTTTCCTCAGCAACTCTATACACGGAATCTAGATCTGTTCTGCCATTCTTCACATCAACAGCAAGAGAAACAACGTCCTGAGGAGCTTTATCCATTATCACAACCAGAGAGGGGGAATTACAGCTCTCCTCTGAAATTATCCCTCCAACAATTTCCACTATATCTCCAGGATCTCCTCTTGCAACAGCACACCATGATCTCCTGCCTAGAACAAAAGAGTAAAGAACTAATGCATCCTTATACACTGACATAAGCTCTGACAGAACTCTTCGAGCTATTCTCTCATCTTGATCATCATGGCACCCTGTTGTGAACCCAACATAAACGGTTGGAGGTTCTCCTTCATAAAATCTCATGTTCCCATCACCGGAACATGTCCGAATCTTCCAAGTTTTATTATATCACCGGGATTTGCATCTGTTGGCACTATTCTTATTCCTATCTTTTTTCTCCTTCTTAAGGCCACTGAGACGGAATCCTCCATCATTTCTTTTATGTCATGCTCATTTGCGCTTACTACAACCATATCAAGCCCAGCTACGCACACAGATATAAGAGATATCAGATCTTCTGGGCTTATCATTCCCTTAGATCCAAGCTCCATAAGGCGGCTATCTTCTGCATATGGAAGCATTAATTCATTAAACCCTGTTAATCTTATATTTTTATTTTTAAGCTTTTTTATCGCTTTATTTATCTTATCTATAGCTCCCAGTGTGCCAACGCTCATGAAATTTCTTCCTGATATCCTTTCCACCAAGGCTGCAGAGCTCTCCTCCATCCAAGGTGATATGGAGGCATCTATTCCTATGAATGGTACTCCTAATGCTTTGGAGAGATCATTAAGAAGCTTATTGTATCTTTGGACTATTTTCTCTAGGCTTTTATCCAGATCAGTGACATCTATTTCAGGAATCATCCTGAGGCTAGCTGATATCCCATTTCTAACACATCTAGTTACCGGGAAGTAGGATGTCTCGAGCTGACTTCCAATTGAGAACCCTATTCTCGTACACGCTGCCTCTCCTAGATCCTTTTGTACCTTCTTAAGAAGCCATGCTGCATCCTCCGCTCTGTGTAAAATAAGGGATATGAAGAGACTATCTGAATCGTTCATGGCCTTAATTAATTCCTCTGATCCCCTTTTAATATTCACCTTTCTCAGCGGGAAAGCTGTGAAATCTATTCCATTTTCCTTTAGATCAAGAGATAACCTAGCAGCACGCTGAAGATCCTCAATTTCTCCCCAGGGAAGCACAAATCTCTTTGTCCAAGGTGATATGCCACTTTCCTTCAACCCCTCAACAAACCTTTCAATTAATCTGAAATCTGGTTTATTTAGGTGGAGAGATATCGCTCTTATGGTGGTCATCCCACCCTCAGAACTTAGATCATTAAAAAACCTTAGTGAGCTATGGGACAGGTCCCGGGTATCTGCCTGTTATATCCCGTCTCACCTGCTCATTTGAGAGAAACAATATCGTGAACATGCTGAACAGCAGAAAGAACAGCAGAAATAATAGTACCAGAATTCCATCTCTTCCAAGAGCTCTAGGAGCATAGGCAAAAGCTGATATTATAACGGAAGCTGATAGAAAAATTGCCATCACTCCATCCACAATAGCCAGTTTTCTTCCTTTTTCTTTTCTATAAACCATTAGAATGCATGCTATTATAAATAATAATGATAAAAGAATGATGGTTAGATAAGAGGCTAAGAGAAATGGTTCCGATCCCTCAAGCAGGAAGAAAGCAGAGAAAGAGGCGAACATCAGAGAGAAAAGGATCATGTAAGCCAATATTACATTTGCCAGAGTAGCCATCTATTAATTTCTTCCGAGGAAAAAGATAAATCTTTAGCTCTATACTGTTCAAGTACTATGGTGCTCGCAAATAAGTTGACTACTGAAAATCCAGTTATAATTCTCCGGAAATTATTGTATTATACTAGAAAGGACATCAAGGCTTAGAAATCTGTAGAAGATTAGGGATCTCCTGTCAACTGCTTTGCTATTTCCTCAGAGGAGCTACTTAGAGCGCTTATTGATAAAGCAAATAATTATAAAATTGATAACTACCTGACAACAGTTTATTTAAGTACAGCTGGACTTACAGAAAAGGGTGTTTTAGATAGAGCTTTTCCCCTACACGCCAAGAAAAGGGCAGAAGGAGCTCATCGA
The DNA here is from genome assembly GCF_003947435.1 of Candidatus Methanodesulfokora washburnensis. Taxonomy (GTDB): domain Archaea; phylum Korarchaeota; class Korarchaeia; order Korarchaeales; family Korarchaeaceae; genus Methanodesulfokora; species Methanodesulfokora washburnensis. Next base: position 10,147 of record NZ_RCOS01000106.1, on the reverse strand, counting down.
GTTTATAAGAAATTCTAAATCTAGATACATATGTATACACGCTCCAACAGGCTTTGGAAAAACTCCTGTGGTTTTATCTGCTCTTCTTCCACTTACAAAAAGAGGTTTAAAGATAATATGGGCTGTTAGAACAGGAAATGAGACGGATAGACCGATAGAAGAGCTGAAAAACATAGTTAGAAATAAAAACGAGAGTTTCCTAGGGATATCCTTCAGAGGGAAGAAGGATATGTGTCTACTTGCCAGAGATAGGAATATATCCGGATATGAGGCTGTGAGCAACTTGTGCAACCTTTATAAGGAGAAATGCCAGTACTACAAAAACCTAGAGAGAACTAATGTCGAAATACCCAAGGAGCCTCTTCTTTTCTCTCAAGTGCTTAAGATAGCAGAGGAATCCAAGATCTGTCCTTACTTTCTTCAGCTGAGAATTTTAGAAGAAGTGGATCTGGTTTCAATGAGCTACAATTACATACTATCCCCTATAGGATGGGTTATCAGGAGGTATGTACCTTTCAGAAAGAGCATCCTTGTAGTGGATGAGGCTCATAATATGCAGACTGCCGTGATGAATGTAAACAGCGACAGCATATCCATACTATCTGTAAGAAGAGCGATAAAGGAAGCAAGTACTATGATGAGTTTTCCTTCTGATTTAACTGATTCTCTAAACTCTTTAGTTAAAATCATGAGAGAAATGAGAAATAGAATAATGGAGGATGATATCTACGATCCGGAAGCCTTGATGAGGCAAGTAGGTCTTAACAGGGAATCTCTCCAGCTTCTAGTGAAATTTGGGGAGAAGATTGCAAGGAGAAAAGCAGAACAGGGAAAGTCACCTAGATCATATCTTTCTCATATAGGGAAGTTCTTTTTGGCAGTATTAGATTCAAAAGGCATCGATGGTATATTCAACTTGGCTACAAGAGAGGGAGAGAACCTAAAACTGGAACTAGTTGATATGAGGTGTGCTGAAGTACTCCGGTATGTGTGGGAGGAGTTCAGATCTGTTATATTCATGTCTGGAACTCTTTCTCCTATAAGTGCTTTCTCAGAGGTTGCTGGAGTCGACTCATGTGACAGTTTCGAGATGAGATCCTTTGTTGACAGGAGAAAGGTGAAGACAGTGCTACTAAAGGGAGTGAGCACAAGAGGGGAGCAGCTCTCAACTATAATGAGAGATAGATATCTGGCATCGATCAAGGCTTTTCTTTCCATTATGAATGGAAATGTTGCTATCTTTACATCTAGTTATAGGACACAAGGGTGCATTTTAGGGGAACTTGCTGAGATAGCTGCTAAACTGGGCTTTATTTTATTCAGCGAGAGAGAAGGTATGAGCGGGCATGAGGCGAGAGAGATATTGGAGAGCATGAAAAAAGCAGCATATAGAGGGGATAAAGTTGTGCTTGTTGCTCCTATGGGTGGAAGATTTTCTGAGGGTATAGATCTTCCAGGAAAGGAGCTTATAGGTGCCTATATAATGGGAATTCCTTTTGATAGACTCACAAAGAGGACCCAGCTCTACATAGGATATTATACTAGGGTGTATGGGGCTAGAAAGGGAAGATATTATGCATATATTGTTCCCGCTATGAGAAAGGTATCCCAAGCCATAGGAAGAGTTATAAGAAGTGAGGAGGATTATGGAACGTTTATCTTAGGGGATGAAAGGTTCTTAAAACCGATTTACAATAGGCTTCTGCCAGACTACATAAGGGAGACTGGTGAAGCAGTAAGTTGGAAGAATTTAGGCGGTTATTTAGAGATGTCAAGAGAAAGTAGATAAATTTTTACAAAATGATGTCAGAAAGCTCCTGCTTTAGCAAGAAAAGTACTGTAGGAAAAATGGTTAAATATTAATCACCTCTACTATCAAGGGATGCCAAGAATTGATGTATATCTCTCTGATGATAAGACCTCTCTTTATATAGAGAAAGCTGTAAACACATTAAAACCATCTTTGAAGAAGCTTTATGGATATGATGTGAGAATTGTAAAGGTAAAAGATTCTACTTCTGCTCTAATTGCGCTCAGAGAAGGGGTTGATGAACTACCGGCCATAAAGATAAAGGATAGGGTTTTCAAACTAGCTGAGGCAGAGAGAGCAGTTAACATGCTCCTCTCGGGCAAAAGTCCGGATGAGCTCCTAGAAAGAAGAGTTTCATCTGATGCGTTAAAGAAAAGAGCTGAGAACATACTCAGAAATGCGGAATCTATGTCTATTTCCCTAGAATCCATAGCACCTCAAGCTAAAGATATAATAGAGAGCATAAAGAACCTTGAGAGCGAGATATACGAATCTGAATTCAAAGAGCTTGATTCAGAACTGAGAGAGATAGAGGATATTCTCATAAAAGAGTCGAAGAAACTTCAAAGAATGAAAGAAGTCAAATCTCAAGCAGAAGACTTATATAGGCAAGTTTTAGATGGTATTTCATCCCTTAAAGAAACCCTATCCCGCATTCAGATAATTCATGCAGATATGCTGATAAAATCCTTGGAATCCGATGCAATCAATCCATCAGACTGCGGTGAGGACATAGACTGCTTGGAGAAATCTATAAACTTGTCCAGAAATCTGATATCCGTCATATCCTCTATAAAAGGTGATATCTCATCGCTGGAAAGGCCATTATCAGTGCTAAAAAGGGTGCTAGCAGGCGAGTTCGATGATACTGCTGCTTGGTTTGATGCTAGCTTCAAGACATCAGCTTTCTCCAATTTTATCAGGAGAGTTAAGGAGAATTACAGGGATGGAATAACTTTATCCAACATATCCGACATAGAGAAAGCGAAGAAGGACCTCTCATTGCTTGATACTATGGCTTCAGGAATGGAAGCAGGAGTGGTAGTAAGGCGATCTGGTTTAAGTCTTGACAGGTTGATTGCAGTAATTGGAGATGAAGCGAGCTCTTTAGTCAATATTGTGAGGGATGATAGCATAGATCTCAACGAGAGAATGCTGGCTGTCTCTACATTCCTCTCAAAACACATGAAATCACTTGCCTCTGCTGCAGAAGTAATGGAAGAGGTAAGAAGGATGTTCCCCATCTGGGAGAGGTATGTCTCATCTGTTCTTGAGAGCAAAAGCATAATTAGAGCAGAGGAGCTAGCTAGAATACCTAAGCAGTGGAGAGATGCTGTGATAGACAACATGGTAAATAAAAAGATGGCAATAAGACTGCCCGATGGAAGGATAGCTGCAAAGCTCACGAGAGAAGTAGTTGAAAGTTATAAATTGGAAGTAAAAAACAGGATAGATAGAACTCTTAAGATAATACTCAAGATGGAGGGCATGGGCATAAGCTTAGTTGGACAGGAGAAGGAGCTTAAAGATTTGCTATCTAAGCTGGAAGGCACAGATCTCTCGGATGTGGATTCCGCTTATAGTGCCCTTATTGAGATAGACAGGAAATTAAAAGAAATAGAAAACAATCTAAGAGAAGCGATATCTAAATAATTTATAGCATGCTATTGGCTTATCCTAGTCTCCGTGATTTCTCCTTTTTAGTATAATCACTTAATATCAGCTCTATTGTTGCCCTGTCGATGGATGATAAGTTCCTTCTCAAGTTATCCACCAGACATCCAACTATCCTTTTTATCATAGCCTTGGACATTCTATCCATCACTTTCGCTGTTTCCTCATCGCATCCTAAAATCCTAATTGCCTCCATTAACTCCTCCTTTCTGGCTTCCTCAACCATTCTGCAGAAATTAGATATTATCTCCTCAGCCCAAGACCTTCTCCTTTTTTCAAGAAAATTCTCCAGACTTTTCTCCACAAAATCCTCAGCTCTCTTTATATCCTCCAGTTTTTTAGAAGCTTCTTCATCAAGGTATTCCCTTAGATCATCTATTGTTATCACCTTTATCCCCTTAATCCTTGATGCCTCAGGATCCACGTTTCTCGGCATGGAGAGATCGAATATCAGCGTACTCCTCCCTTCCAGCTTAGATGCTCTCTCTTTAGTTATTATATAATGTGGGGCGCTGGTAGTGACGAACACTACATCAACAACTGGAAGAAATCTGTCAACATCGTCCAGCTTTAGTGCAATTCCACCAAATGAGTTTGCAAGCTGGACAGCTCTGTCATATGTCCTATTTGCTATCATTATTCTAAGATTTCTTTTGTTTCTCATATTTATATTCTCTATAACAGCAGATCCCGTCTCACCAGCTCCAATAACCATTATAACTCTGTCTTGTAATCCACCCAATATCCTCTCAGCAACCTCGACAGCCATCTCAGCAATGGAAATTCTCTTTTTTCCGAGAGAAGTGCTGGATCTAACTCTTTTTCCTACCTTCAGTGCTTCATCAAAGATCGATCTTAAGTCACGCGATAGTAAACTGAGCTTAGAGGAGAGAATATACGCTTCTTTTATCTGATGAAGTATTTCATTCTCTCCAATTGCCATGGATTCCAAGCCTGCTGCCAACCTGAAAAGGTGCCTTATGGCCTCCTCTTCCCATGCTATCTCTACATCTTGGCTGAGCTTCCTGTCACCGGATAATTCTTCCCATGCTTTTATCACATCACTAAGATCTCTAATCTCTGTTTCCAGAAATATCTCAACCCTATTGCAAGTTTGAATGAGAACAGTGCCAGTAATTCCATTTATGCTTGAAATCCTCCTTAAAGCAGTTTCCTTATTCTTCAAGAATGCTTTTTCAATCCTGTAAAGAGGAAACATCTTGTAGTTCATCATGGCTACTGCGATGTATCCCATAGCGAACTTCCCTCAGAATATTTAATAAGGCTTCCTTTAATTTCCTAGATAAAGCAAAAAAAGTAAAGGTAATACTACTCACTTCTTCTTTTTCTTTTCCTCTTCCTTCTTTTTCTCCTCCTTCTTTTCCTCTTTCTTCTTGCTAGAGCAAGGCATGTTCCAGTTCCCCCCTCCTTAGTGTTTAATGAGGACAAAGAATATAATCTTTTCGGTCCTTCTGTTAGTTAATATCTTCGATAAAGAGAAAGAGAAGAAAGCTATTATCCACTTACCAAGAATCTTATGCAATCTCCTGAAAGTTCTATTGTTATCTTCCTTCCACGGGCCTCGCTTGGAGCTATTAGTTTTATATCAGAGGGAATATTGCCTTTGCCAATGCCGTAAAGAACTCCCTGCCTCAAAATGACGAAAAACTGTCCTTCCTCTACTTTTATATTTAAGTAATCAGTGAACTGCAAAACAAATTTAGCTGAGGTTACTCCGTCCCGCCTTTCGCTGTCCAAAAGCCATAGATATTTTTCTATCTCCTTTGCAATGCTCTCTGCTCTTGAGTCCATCTGCCTTGTCCTAATTTCATGAGGGCTAAACCCCAGCACTATTGCCGATATTAGTATTATTAAAGCTATTGATATTGCTTTATTCACACAAATCCCCCTAAGATCTTTGTGATCAGCATGAATGCTGAGATCACACTCACCTCTCTCATCCCACTGAGAGCATTTCCCGTTCTAAGAGCTCCAAGAATTACACCAAATAATGACATCGACAGCAGAATTGAGAGTTCTGCTAGCTCAAGCTGTGCCACAAGCCTTTCTGACATCATAGCAATGGATCTTTTTAACACAAAGAAGGATAAAGATATTATTATGGCCAGCACTAATCCAGTGAATGCCTTTGATCTTCTTTCAGAGAGCTCCCTTTCCCAAGAACGTCTAACGGAGGATATTATAAAGAGCATGCTTTTGTGCACTTCATCCGGTTTTGCACCAGACTTAAAGAGAGAGATCAAGAGAGATGGAATAGAAGAAGCCCTAGTATGCCTAAGCTTGAATGAAAGAGCTTCTAATAATGATATATCAGGCGCAAAACCCGATCCTACTTTTATGCACTGCTCCTCTGTGAAATCCAGCCCATCAAATATCTCCTTTTCTCTAATCCTTTCCGACTTTTTAATAATTATATATCCAAGGAAGAGGGATGAGAGAGCTATCTCCACCGATGTAGAGGGGGAGAATGGAAGAAGGAGAAGAAAAGCAGGAAATAAGGAAAGGGAAATAATGGCTGCTATTGCTGAATACAAGGAGTCCAGTCTATAGGGGCTATCTTTTCTCAGTATCATCACAACTGAAATATCCACTGGAATCGAGATAAGGGAGGAGTATAACATCAGTTCTGGGCTGATTCCTTCTGATACAATGCCCGATATAATGCCTGAGTATATCAGGGCAAAGGGGAGAAGAGCTGAAATTATACCCACTAATGTAGCTATATTTCCTATGCTTTCAATTCTCTTTCTCTGCTCATTCGCGAAATCCTCCATTAGCTCCTCGAAGGCTGCCTTTATGTCACTCCTTCCCTCATACATTCTTCTGTATATAGTATTTATCCTAGAAAACAATTTTCCCAGCGGACCTTTCCTTTTGCTGAGGACCTCTATATAATCTTCCATGCAGATCTCCCTTGATATTACAAGTAAACTCTTTTCTCCTGTGATATCAGCAGCTATCCTCATGGCATCTCTCATAGCAAGACCCGATGCCAAGGAGGAACAAATAGCCCCGGCTATTGACCAAGGATCAGCATTAACTTTTCTCATGATATATCTCCTCCAGAATTCTTTCCTTTCTCTCAGAAAGCTCTTTTTCTACATCTTTCTCATCCCTTGCCTCTCTTTCAGCAATCTTTCTTACTAACTGCCCTCGACAGATCCATCCATTGAGATAAGTAGATTCAACTCCGTTCTCATTCGGCTCAGCAACCTCAATCACCTGTCTTTTTCCTTCTAATGTCCTCTTTATTAATATGAACATGGAGAAATCCTCTATAACTTCTTTATTCAGCTCAATGGGGTATGATGTCAGCCTTCTCAAGGCTGATCTAATAGATGAAGCGTGAAAAGTAGTCATTCCTGAGCCCCCAAATCTTATGTACTGAGCTAATAGCCTAGTCTCCTCTCCTCTAGCCTCCCCAAGCACTACATAATCAGGTCTCATCCTTAACACATCCTTCATTATGTCCACTAAAGTGTGCTGATCCCTTCCGACAAGCCTTGTGAAGTTTCTCCTTCCCTTGAGCCATATTTCTTCAGAGTCCTCCACTACCACCACCCTTTTATTCTCAGGTATTCTCTCAAGAAGCGCCTTCAGAAGAGTGGTCTTTCCAGTACCTGTTTCACCTATTATCAAGCCAGATAGTCCATGTAAGACTGCCATCTCAAGGTATGCAGCCAGATCTGCTGTTAGAGTCCCAGATTTCACGAGATCCAACAGGC
>NZ_RCOS01000106.1:0-2077 GCF_003947435.1 Candidatus Methanodesulfokora washburnensis | reverse complement strand
TGAAGATATTATTATAGCATATAACTGAAATATAGTAAACACAGCTAAAAGCTTTATTCCATTTCTTCCTGCATAAAGGGTGCTTATCGGAACCAAAAAGAGCAGAAAAGATGATAAGAAATCTGAGCTTATCAGGGAAAACATCAGAAGAATAATATCTGATGCAGCTGTGCAGGCTCTCTTGGTTCTGAGGAGAGGAGATGCCGCTACTACCAAATAGAGTACTATCGCTTTCATTGCATCACCCTGACACAAATGTTGCTTCTGCCTCTACTCCACCAGGACCAACTACCTTCACCTCGAAAAGACTTCCATTAACGGGAAATGGGGGTTCAAACCTTATCTCAAGCGAGTCTCCCACATTGAGAGTTCCGTTACCCCTAAATGTGCAGATATAAGTCCCATTTATCAGTACATGGAAGCTTCCATATTTTATCTGTCCGGGACCCTCATTCAGCACTATTATCTTTCCAGATGGATCGAACTCAAGTATTCTGATGCTTCCCGTCTCCCTAGGGTAGAAGTAGGATTGCATTTCTTGAATCTTTGGTATTAGAGATGCAATAAGCGCTAACGATATAAGGGTCAACATTAACGTCTCCATGGTTCTTGTCATGTCAACCACCCACATATATATATGTTTCAAATGGATTTATTATGGCTATATCATAGAAATGTACTTCAACTTCCTCCCCCTTCTTATCTCTTAACAACGCCCTCTGGTCGATCAGAAGATAAGGTGAATAACAGATCCATCCATTCAGTCTAAAATGGAAATTGGCTGCTCCTTTTCCTTCCATTATCTTCCTGCTTCCTATAAGGCTCCAATTTATCCCACCTGATGATCTAATAGCGACCAAATCCCCCTGATTCAGCACATCCCCTATTGTTACGCTGCCCAAGGACACATCCTTCACAACAACCTTGCTCTCCACCTCACACTTATCTCCTTGGGAAAATGCCACTACATGAAGCTTAAGGGAACCACTTGATGGAGATTTTACTGAGATCTTGTATATTCCACTGGTTTTAAACGGATAAACAGAACCATCAAAGTCTGCATAGCCAATAACATCTTTTGGATAGCCCTCTGAAGAAACAAAAACAATCTTCACATAGAAGGTAGTGTTAGGAGGAACTATCGTGGCCTGAGGCACAATTTTACATATAAGACCTGAAGTTCCTGGATAGAACATCCCTGACACCATTGTCCTGTTTAAGGATCCATATGACCAGTTATGCTGCACTACCATGACTTTTAAGCTGGAAACAAGCGAAAACTTCTTTATGTTCTCCTCGGGATCAACTCCTGCATAGCTCTGCCTCAGTATCTCCTTAACAGACATCAGAGCAATCCTGTACTTGTTTAAATCTAGCGTCTGATGAGTTCTACTTACTAGGAGGATCGTTGAAAGCAAAAGGATTATTATTGCTGCTGCTAGGAGTTCATCCATGGGAATGCACCTTTAAGAGCCCCTATCTCGCTGAAATCCCCTATTATTTTTATCCAGTTTATACTAGAAATATGAGCCTCTATAGTTGCTGCAATATTTTTATTTAAGTATATAGTTAAATTATCTCCAAAAATGAGCTGCATTTCATCCACCTCTCCTGCTGGAATTACCGAGGACCACCCCAAGCCGGAAACTATTACTTCATTCATGTTATAGGAAATATTAAATTCATTAGTTTGTAAGAGAATAGGTCCATGAAATTTTATATAAAGCATGCTATCTCCCTTCATACTTACTATAAATGTATCATTTACTTTCTTTGCATTACAACTTCTCTGTTTAATTATCCAGAATATAGGCTCCCTAGCTGGGGTGCCGATCCATAAAACCACTTTTGTTAAACTCCCATTCCAGAACACAATTTCCTCTCTTTCTGCATTCCTTAAGAGAGAAGAACCTGAACTGTGGATCTTAATCCAGCTGCCATTATTCACAAATATGTCCACGTGAACAAGCTTGTTAAGCAAACCCAACTCACAGGAGATGCCATAACTGCTTAAATCTTGATCTATTCTCGGCATTTTTATTATTTCTTCCTGATTTCTGGCCTCAATAGAGCTTAT
>NZ_RCOS01000144.1 GCF_003947435.1 Candidatus Methanodesulfokora washburnensis | reverse complement strand
GCACTCCGAGAGGGCTGTTTTAGAGGACACCAAAATAATGGTGAGAAAGGTGGACAGGAGGAGGGGGATAAAGAAAGAGGCGTACATGAGGAAGAGAAGGATAGAGGTCACAAGGGGGGTAAACGACCTGGACATTTTGACTGAGCCTGAGGAGGACAAGCTAAACTTCTCTGACTTCTGGAGGCCGTCTAGGCACAAAAAGGATGAGGAAGGCTGATTATACCGAATGTTGGATATTTTAATAAAAATAAGCTGTATTAAAATGTACCCGAGATCCCTGGCATTTAGGATCTTTACCTCTCCATTACGGGCTCTTTCACCAATCTTATCTCCCTTATCCTGTTGAAGCACCTGAACCTCATCACCTCGTGCTGTCCGTCCTCAAGGGGAACCAGTATCTCGCATTCCTCGTCGTACCTCGGATGACTACTGTGCCCCACGCTCTCCATCTCCTCTTCCCACAGCTCAAACCCGTACTTCCTGCCCAGCTCCAAGAGACTAGCTATAACGGGGATGGGTGCCCTGATTATCACGATATCAGGCCTAACCTCCCTGACTATATCCAGGAGCTCCTCTCCTATTTCTATGGGGTTCCTGTACTCCAGGAGCACGAAGTCCCCGAGTATCCTCCTGAGCTCCTTCCCCTCCGCTGGAAGGATCTCATGCCCTGAGGTCCAGAGGACAACAGGCATCCTTCTTCCCATATCCATAGCCTCACGCTCCCATTATTCCCTTGTAGCTGATAGTTAAGAGGTTATCTCAAGAGACTGCTCTGTTCCCTTGCAATGGTACCTTTAATAAACAATCTAATCCATCCAGCTACGCACGGACATCGTTGCAAAAAGAAAGTTCTCTTTAAAAATTTGATTTAGTATTCAGGTTGGCAAATTCTTTCGGACAGGTGTTCTAGTTTCTCATAACTCCTCACAATGCGCTCCATATTTCCCTTTAATTAGCCAAAGCTTGAGGTGCATTCCTGCCTGAACTCGCATTTCCTGCACTTCCAGCTTACAGGCATTTTCGGGGCTTTATTCTCCCTTACAGCCTCCCTGAATTTCTCAAGTGTTGTTCTTGCATTTTCCTCATCCGCAGCCTCTATCCAGGTAAGCATCTCACCCGTTTCCCTTAGATATATCTGGACTCTTTTCATGGGCCTTCTGAAGAAATGGGCATATAAATCGGCCTGGGTGAATGCAACAGGCTTCATATAGTTCAGCAGAAACTTATCCCTTGTCGTCTTAAACTCGTAGACGAAACTGTCCGTTATCCCATCCGGCACCCCTGCGACCATGAAATCCCTCCATCTGAAAGCCCATCTGATCGTGGGATACTGCTCTGCTACCCTGTAATGGGCCCTTATGCCCTCCCTTTTAGCCTCAGTATCTCCTTGCATCAGCGCAAAAAGATCCGCTTTCTCATCAGATATCTCCTGAAGATCCTCGAATTTTATCTTCAGGACATGTTCAATGTCCTCCCACTTAAGTTCCGGAAGCCTGGGAACTATATCCTCCAGAGATCTGCTTTCCACGGGCAGATACCCGAGGATCATCGAATATTCTATTCTGTCGGAAAGATGTGCCAGAAAGAATTCGGGTTCCATCTTCTTATTGGCCAGGATGCTCTTTCTGGCGCACCACCACCATGATGCGGTGTCAGCCATTCCTATGTAGTAAAGATCCGATGGTGATAGACCTGCCTCCTTCTTTTCCTCATTAAGAACCTCTATAGCCAGTTTTAAAGCCCTCGGATCTAGAAATATCTCATTCACCAATCTGGCTATCAGGTTAAGATTCTCCTTTTTCATGTCATCACCAGAACCGCGTCATACATAAACTTTAATCCTTTTGTAAATTATTTCTTTATCTGGGAAGGTGACCTGCTGAGCATGTCTGCTTATCTCTGTCATTCCAGGTTTCTTTCAAGGAATTCCCAAACAACACCTCTCTTCAGTAGATCATGGCAGAATTGATTTTCATAGCTTCGAAGACATCCGTAGCAGCTGGTCTCAAGCCCGCATGTGCAATTCTTGACTCGGGCTAAAGCACTCTTAAGGACCTCATGAAGATTTCTCTCATTCATTATGCGTTTTACATGTCCAGCTCCGCCAGGGACATTGTCGAATAATATTAGCACAATTTTGCCTTCAGATGAATGAAGACATCCATTCAGATCCTCCCTTTTTATCCCAAGAGCATGGCTTGTACCCTCAAGAACTGCATATAAGAGGGATAACCAGAAACTTTCTACAAATTTACTATTTGTTTTAATAGATTTAGCTCTAAATATCTCTTTGATATAGTTTTCATTTATATTTGGCTCTTCAAATGAAATAGAAAGCACATCCGTCTTAAAGGTATGTCCAAGATGAAATGGACCTTTCAAAGGAGATGGGCAATCCGTTCCATAAGGTGTTTTATGGTTTCTTCTTCTCTCCGGAAAAGCTGCACCACAATCAAAACATACCCAAAATCCGCCTCTCTTCCCCTTACAGATAACAGCTAGTTCTCCATCGGAGGAGTACTTGCATTTAATCTTAAATCTGCCTATAGTGAATATTCTCTCCTCTGGTTCCTTATAACTGAAGAAGTATGGTCTTGTGGTAAACTCATGTTTTGGTCTTGATTCGCCTGGTTTCTTTGGTTCAAAATCCTTGGAGGTCACAAAACCAAATATAGGCGTAATAAATCTATGTATATAGTCTCGTGAAATAGGTCCATGAACATCACATGAGAAAGAGGGTGGTTTTTCCTCTATTGTTCCACTCTGCATGAAAAATTTATTGCATTTAGGACAAGTAGCATACCAGTAAATTGGCCATGTCCTGTTTCTCACAACTTTCAGCCCTTCACTTTCCCAAACATATCCGTTTGCAACTACTTGACTACCTGGTGCAAATTCTGAAATAGCTATGCTTAAGTCTCTTTCTAGTTGAATATTTTTAGCAGCCTCCTGATGTGATAGAATGTCCAATTCGACAACATCCACCGGAAAACCATACTTAGGGATAACTGCATGAGATGCTAAGAAATCTATGAGCTGTTTTCTCTTAATAGTCTCCTTTCTTTTTTCTGCCCAGTTCATATCGGCATTTATTTTGTTTCTTTTTTGCTGATCTCGGGTTTTATTCCATTCTTCCTCCTTTAATCTATAAAATTCCTCAAGCCGAGTAAATTCATCCCTTATTTTCTCATCCGCTTTTGTAAGGACACCTTCCTTGCCAACAAGGCTGTCAACCCATTTCCAATCATCAACTCCAAAAACTTTTTGCAAATCTTCAGGTATGACCCGTTTTAACGATTTCAAGACGGATTCAGGCTTTGTGAGAAGGTACTCCTTTATTTTATCTGTGCCAGAAACACCTCCTTCAAGTCTGAAAAACGAGTCTGCGTCCCCGAAATAATCGCTGAATTTTCTGAAGAAATCTGCAATTGCAATAGAGTAAAGATGACGGGAAATTATCTTCTCATTTTTGAGTTCAATAACAGGTGGCTTTATTCTTCCCTCAACCATTTTTTCTGGTTCTTTAAAGTATGTAAGGTCATGAGAACGGAGTTGAGCAAAAGTCAGGATAAATCCTATAGTGTCGAGCCTTCTTCCTGCTCTTCCTGCACGCTGAATATAGTTCGATGGTTCTGGTGGGACATTACGTAGAAAGATAGCTTCTAATTCTCCAATATCTACTCCTAGCTCGAATGTAGTTGAGCAGCTCAGGATATTGATATCCCCTCTTATAAACTTTTGCTGGACATTTGAAGCATAGTCAGTGGTGAGCTGTGCTGTATGCTCGTGTGAAGTCATTCCTATGGGTATCAAGTGAGTATACAGATAGCGGTAATGGTTTCTTTCAAGATCTTCAAATTTTTGACTATCTATTGGAATGAGATTTCCATTACAGCCAAACGTTGGGCAGACTCCTCGTACGCTTGAGGGTACAATTACGCCACAGCGATCGCAAATAAACCAAGAAGTATCCGGCTGGATTATTCTCCAATATCTATAATCAAGCTTGTAAAGGACACCATCTCTTGAGTTGCTAAATCTCTGGATACCTCTATCAGTCCAGTTATCTCTCAAATCCTCCCATATTTTTCCTAATAGTTTCCGGCACTCACCGTTTTCATCTTCCTTTCCTGTAATTCTCCTATACAACTTTTCTAAATATTCAAGTCTTGCATTAGTTCTGCCTTGAGATGGTATAAAGGAGTAGATTCCTCTTTTGACATCAGAACCTTCCCCTCTGAATTTGTATTCTCTATTTCTTGGGCTAAAGAATTCATCCTTGGGATCCGGTCCATCGTCAGGAAAAGTAATAGCCATATTGAAGCGCATGGAGTTGAGTAATGTTTGATATAATGCTCTTGCTTCGTTCTCTGTAAGATTCCAAGGTGATTCTTGGAGTTCCTTAATAGGCCTCCAGTTTTCAGGAAATATCGGGATAAACGATATCAATCCAACTCCTTCTAGAGAATTTCTCCTATCCCATATTCCACAGAACTCCTGAAGTATCCATTTCCAAACTTCTTTTTTCCTTTCTTTCTTACCCATCGCTGGATCAAACACATTGCTCTTCTCACCAAGCTGTAGAACATCTTCGCACAAAGATTCTAGCCTGTAATCTTCTAATCGGTTTCTTTTCAAGGCCTCGACTATTAAACGCCTGAATAAGATCCTTTTATAGGTGAAATCCAGGTATGGCGCAAAAAATGCAGCATCTTGTCTACTATCCGAAAAGGTAAGTATCTTTCTCTCCTTTACATTCTCTTTCGAAAGATTTTGGTATAGAGCTGTAGCTAATACTGCTGCGGGGGCATCTTTCTGGAAAATGAATTCACGAACAATATCCATGGAACGCAGTCCGCACAAATAACATTTATTAAGAATTGTATCATTTGGATTTATTTCGATCAAAGTTATTATGGAACCTTTCTCATGGCTACAATCACAAGTAGGTTTATCTTTCCATATAGACCCGCACTTCACGCATAGCTTCCATATTTCCCCCTTTTCAGCAATTTCTTCAGGAACTGCTACTTCCTGATCCTCATCCTCCTTTAGTTTGATGTCCTCTCTCCATAACATGAAATACCTATTCTTCCTTTGGGAATCTATCTCAGCAAAAGAATGCTTTAATTTGCCCTCCACAACCTCCCCGACTAAGTACTCCTGTCCACAGCGCCGACAAGAAGCGAGTTCAAAGACAGGATATCCCTCATCTGTCAGCTCTCTTCTTTCTAAAAATATTCTTGGTTCAGGGTAAAAGGATACAAAGACTCCCTCTGGTGCACGAACAAATAGATGATAACGAGCTGGTAAAAGAGGTAAAGAATCTTCATCTGGGCGTGCCCATACTAATACATTGATAAGGCTAATTATCTGGCTACATTCTCCCTTTGAGGACTTATCTTTTTCTAAAAGATATTTAGCGCATTCATCAATTCTCTTCGCTCCTTCTTCTAGCAGAGACTTTAGTTTTATTGCCATCTCATCTTTTGAAAGAACTTCGTAAAGAAATCTCTTTGGATTATTGTTGCAATTGTTTCTCGAATTATCTAAAATACTTTTGGGAATAGCATTTTCTTCACAGGTCTTGTACAATTGTTCCAAAGAAGGAGAGGGAGTATTTTGAATGATTTTATCTAATTCTAAGTATAACTTAACTGGTGCCTTAAACTCCGCCTCTGAGCTCTCTATTTTGATTCTTTCTCCCCTAATTATGTCCTGTCTTTCGCTATCCTCTGGATCCCATTCAAACTTCTCTCCAAAAAGCTTTGTTGCAAAATCTGCTACTTTTCCAAAATCCTCCTCTTCCCTAACAAGGGTTGCGCTTGCTGCAATACACTGCAAATCACCTTCCATATTTTTACAGACTCTATCTTTCAGACGCCGAATAAGCATAGCCATCTCAATTCCTGTTGCTCCGCTATAGATATGGGCTTCATCAAGAACTAAGAATTTCCAGCTTCTTGCATATTCTCCGTCAAAGAAAGGTGAGTCTTTTGGTCTCAAAAGTAGATATTCGAGCATCGCATAATTTGTTATTAGGATGTGAGGAGGATTTTCTCTCATCTCCTCTCTTGAAAGGAGTTCGCTCTTTACAGGCTCCTCTTTGGGATTCATCAATTTAAATTTCTCTAATCCCTGCTTTTTGGTTTCAGGAGTGTCACCAACGTATCTACCGAAGGTTATTTTAACTTCAGGGATTTTCTCTTCCATTACTCTTGCTATTCTTCTCAGCTTTCTCAACTGATCATTAGCCAGCGCATTCATGGGGTAGAGCAAAAGAGCTCTTACTCCTGGTGTAAGCTTCCCTTCTTCATATTCCCTTAAAAGATGATTATAAATTGGTATCAGGAAACATTCTGTCTTTCCGCTGCTTGTACCAGAAGCAATAACTACATTTCGGCCTTTAAGTATCTTTCTAATAGCTTTCTCTTGATGTAAGTATAATGGATTATTCCGTAAATAGTCCATTGCATCAAAAATAAATCTCTCTAATTTATCGCTTAGCAATCCTTCTCTAATTAGATCTCTAAGGTAGCATCCTCTTTTGAAAGGTGGTGTTGCCTCTAGAATGGGACCGTTTGTAAAGGAAAAGTTCTCAACTTCTTGTCGGAATTTATTTCTAAGCTTTTCGTCTCTAAGATGAAAAGTACTTGTCAGATACCGGATATATCCCTCACGAATATTCTGCGTAACTTTAATCGGATCTATCGGCATGTTCATCGCCTCCAATTAATGATCTTAAAATCTCGACGTTTTGAGGATATGCTGACTTCCTATGTTTATCGTATGGAATATTTAACCGCTTAGCGTCTTCCAATTTCATCCCAGCCTGAATAATTTCCTCTTTACTAAAGCCTCTACCTTCTCTCATGCCTGTACCACACCTTACAATTGGCCGCACACGCACCATGCTCTCTCTTAATCTTCGTGGGATAGGTCTAGGCGGTATTATTTTGGGGAAATAAACAACAGGGATATTTTCACCTATAACTTTCCCATCTTTGAGAATTTTAATCTTAAGCATAATTTTATCTTTGGTTTCCTTAATACTATCATAAAATTGATTTAATAATATACTGTAGATATTTCCTTTTTTAACGAACTTTGACTCCTGGAGTTTCTTGTTACTCGTCTCAAGTATTGCTAAAATATCGTACTTGACAAAACTATTTGTATTAATGTAAAGATATAGGTCCTCGCCAGCAAGTAGTTTCTCTCTTTCCAAACACAGTGGAATATCTTTCCAATCCGTCGGTTTTGAAATATTCCATTTTAATCTTGGGACTGTTATTCTGAAGTTTACCTTAGTTTCCGGCCTATTCTCCTTGTAGATAGAGAACCTAAAGAAATCTCTCTCTGGTGGTAAGCTAATTTCGTATCCCTTTGGAGTATATTTTATTTGCTCTGTAGTCTCTATTTTAAAATCCTTTGAAGGAAGCGAAACCTCGATTATCTCTGCTTTATGGCCCTTCTTAGGATCAGGAATGACAAGTTCCTTTGAATAATCTAATTGCAGGGATGGAATATATCGGAAGAACAGCGTGGTAACAGGTAACCCATTCTGTTCACAAATATCCACTTGGAATTCCCCACATTCACAGGGCAAATTATCAAATCTCAGCTCAAGAGGATCTTTTCCTGACCAGTTATCAGAAACAATTTTATAACCTGCTTGTCTGTTTTGAATCCAAACGACCCATCCTTCTTTGTTTATCGTTTCTGTATGCGGGGCTTTTATTTTAATGCTGTTACCTGTAAAAATGGGCGATTGTTCGCCGAAGTCATCGTAAATAACCTCTTGGCTATCGATAGAAAAAGTAGGCTCGCAGGGTATAGGTTCCTTTTCATTTATAACTAATTCACTCTTGTCTCTTAGATCGATGCACAACGGTCTGTATTTTTCCCAGATCCATCTATCCTCCTCTATAACTGGTTCAATGTTGATCTTGCGATCTTCTTTAAGAAGGATCCAAATTTCCTTTTGAGGAAGAGGGTTAATGTTCCCTTCTTTATCATACAGGTAATGCATCTTGCCTAAGTTATCTCCAACTGCGATAAAGGCATAAATAGAATTACTCTTATGCTCATAAGTATAAGTATTACCTCCAAGCTCCTCTGGATAAGTAACCTTAAAATTTTGTATAGCTTCTTTTATCTCTATTCTCTCTTCTTCTGTTTCCAAGTATTTTCCATTGTTGTTGATAAGTTGGAGCTGTCCCTCTATCTCACTATCTCCTAAGGATACTTTATAGCTCAATTGTTTTTCAGGGGAATTTTCCATCTTTATGCTTTGTTTTGGGATCACGAGGAAAACTTTAGCCTTATCAAGATCAATCTCAACAAATGGTGCTTTCACCTGCGTAAAAAGTTGAGGTGATTCTTCCTCTCTTTTTTCCTTTAGGGTTATATCCGATTTTTCTGGCTTCTTAACTCTCCTTGCAGATCTCTTTTTGCCTAAATCCAATTCTTTTTTCATCAGACGGCTTGTCTTCTGCTCTTTGTGAGCAGATCTTTTTGTCTTTATACTCTCTTCGGTAGGAGTTCTCTTCATACGAGGCTTTTTCACCCTCTTTTCTTCAGGAATTCTCTGTTCTTCTTTCTCTTCCTGCTTGCCTATAAGTTCCTCTTTGATTTCTTTTTCTGCTCCTTTGTAAGTCCCTTCCTCAATTATTTCACTCTCTATAACAGCAGAAGGTTCATTCTCTTGCTCTGTGGGCTGACTTTCTGGATATGATCCCTTCTTTTGAAATATATGAGAAATTTTCTTAAACAGTCTTATTATTATTTTAAATATCTCCATAGTTTTCACCTCCTCTATGCTCTCTATTTGAACAGATATGGAAAAGATAGCCTCGGATTTTTCTACTGATGTTTATTCTCATTTCTCTAGGCATCTTATTTCCCGTTTCTAGCCATATTTCTTTCGTTTTCTTCTCAGCTGTTTTAATGAATTTTTCTGCCTTGAAGATCAGAATAAATGCTAAAATAGTACCCAGAAAATTGGGAATGTATATACTTTCTCTTATACTCTCCTCTTCTATTAGATTTAATCTTTCATTTTTTCCAAAGAAGGTGGGTTTGACGTTTTCCTTATATTTCTCGTGAGTTGATATATTCATCAAGAAATAATAAAAGCCAGCTAGCTGGTTATAAGGGTTTCGCTCAAATATAAATTCAGGAATGTACCTGATGTTGGGTGGCTACATAGCTGTTGTAAGACTCACAATTCTAGGCAGCTAAGCGTGATATGGAAACCTTTTATGTTAAACAATCAGTTTAGCAGAGCTTCCTTAAAAGCAATTCTCTAAAGAGCAGTATTCAGCAAATTAAAGAACGTTGAAACAAGAACAGAAATGTTTAAAGTAACCATTTCCTAATTCATGAGTTAAGTGCACTTGGGTGTGTTGAAAAATGGCCGAGGACTCGTTTTTCCAGATGTTTCTGACGGAGATTTCCAAGCTGAGTTCTATATCCATAGCCTTTGACGATTCCTTTAGGGATGTTTACCTTTCTTTTTGGCATGAGTTTGATGGTAAGAGCGAGGAATCGCCTAGCTTTGTTGTAGCTGACGGCAGTTATGCCCACACAACTTTCAGAGGTGGAGTTAGAGCTGCTGTAGCTAGGGCTATTGCCAACGTTTACAGCCACAATAATCTGATCGGGGACATCTGCGATGTAGATTTGAGGGTTGGACATGGGCTTAAGCGTATCTCACTTTACATGAGGGCTCTGGAGTTTAAATGCTTAAAAAGAGCTCTAGAAAGCTATAGTGAAGTGCAGATGGCCTTATGTGATGGCGATCTTTATCCAATAATCCCTCCAGTTCTGGTAAAGCTTGGGGATCAGGAAGTTGAGGCTTATGCGGAGTACTTAAATGCATTTTATGATCTTTACAAGCTGGCAGCTGAACGTAAGCTTCTGCTTATCGGAGTCACAAAGGACAGCTTCGTGAACTATCTTGGTGTGAAGATCCTCAGCACTTTCATCTCACAGGAAAATCCCACTTTAGGCAGGGAGCTGTCACGAGTAAGAAGCGTAAAGAACATCTTGAAGAAACTCTCTGAAAACAGGGATCAGTTGAAGAACTGCGATGCATATCTCAAGGAGGTTGGGAGGATGTTAATGTCCTCTGATGAGGAGATATTCGATGATTACACAAATAAGTCAGGTTTTACGTATCCACTTGTCCTAGCACCACAGCCAATCTACTTGAGCGAGGAGATAAAAGCAGGAACAAGAAGGTGGGCGGATTCAAGGATCAGAAGAAGGCTATTAGCTGCAGGAAATCCGTTCAGCAAAATTGCAGAGGCTTTTGACAGGATTTGTGAGCTGCCACCAGTTGTCATGTCTTATTGGAGGCCTTGGCATGGGATTGGCGTTTACAGGATTGACATAGGAGGCTGGATTCTTGGATTAAATTCTGATTGGGGCTCTGTGGAAGGCGATTATTTTCTAGAAGGATCAACAGATAAGCTCAGGGAGGTCATTGCAGTATTGAACAGCTTAAGCCCAGAGCCGTTCACAATTAAGCCTCTTCTTGATGTGGACGACCTTGTCAGGTTCAGGACTGACATCTATAAGGAGTGCTACGAGCCCCTTATCATAGAAGCCTTGAGAAGAGCTGGGCTGAAGGCTGTTTTGACCAAACGTGATCTCAGGGAGTTGATGGTGAGGTGATTTGATGGAAATTCAGGAGCAGGTGGGCACTGTTTTGGATGGTGCAACCCCGCTGAGTTTTCCCTTTAAGGTGGTAAAAGGGGATATTCCTCTTCATGAGTATGTGAAAGTTGAAGTTGGCAAGAACGTGGTATTGGCAGAGGTCGTTGGAGTCGGTGCTAGAAACCCCATTGTTAGGGAGAAAATTGCAACACTTGGAATAAATGGTCTGGAGAGATACGGCTATGAAGTAGCTGTGGCAGAGGTTCTAGGATATCTTGAGGATGGTAGGATTATGAGGCCCAAGTATGCACCTAAACCCAATACACCAGTCTATTTAGCTGGCACTCAAGCTCTTCTCTTGTCATGCATCTGTCTGTTGAGCCGACACGTATGTAAGGACATTTGTCCTTAAGCAGATAAGGCTTGTTCTTTCCTTCTTTCACCTCTATTAGAGTTAATGGTTTCTCTCGTACATAGATCTCCTTTACATCGAAGTCTATGCTTGAAGGATCGCATCTTCCTCTGATCTTCTTAGATAGCCAATCCTTTAGAGGCTCTCCTTCCTTTTCCTTTTTCCACTCAAAGCCTTTTATCTCTCCATTATCATTCACGCCTATCAATATAATCCCTCCGGACTTGTTAGCGAAGGCAACTATGGTCTTAAGAAGCTTCTCTTTATTATTTGTATTTAGCTTGAACTCGACTCTTTCATTTTCTCCTCGATAAATTATGTTTTCTAGATTTTCCTCTGTAGGCTCAAACTCAACCTGACCTCCATATACTGTTGGAAACCACCGGCTGTCTAGAACTTCCTCCTCTTTTGATATCAGCACAACATGCATGTACTTTATCTCATCATCCAGCTCTATAATGCCACTTTTTATATCAAAATTTCCGGTTCTATAGGTTTTTCCGACACCACAGCAGTACTTTCCAGCAATCTCATCCGGAGATACGCCGAAAGTATCAACCTCAACACTTACCTTCTTTTCGGAAAGGACCTTTAATCTTCTTATCCTTGCTCTATAGTCGGGGATTATTATCTCCGCTCCAAAATAATTATTCCATACCATCTCCATTTCGTTCTCAAAAGCGATCGAAAAATAGGGATAAAATGGAAGGTTCAGGCGAGCAAGAGGTTCATGCTCGTGTATCGTTCCGCTAGGAAAGCTACTTCCTGAATAATAATAATAATATCTTATGCAGGGCCATTCTATTCCAATTACAAACTCTTGGGCATGCTGGCTATATATGATCTCTTTTCTCAATTCATCAATCCTATATTCGAGCTCAGGATCTCCTGGAATCCTAAGTATCCTAGTCTCCCTCGAATTTCTGAGGATTTTAAGGAAATCCTCTGCTAGAATATATATCCTCCTGAAGATCACATCCCCGTAGTTATAGTTTCTCTCCTCCCCTTTTTCTTCATCCTTCTTGTGAGGAATAACTTTGATTGCCACTCCAATCCATATGCTCTCTCCTTTTTCATTTCTTCCTCTTACTGATACACATCTTATCTCCACAAACCCATATTGATCTTTCCTTTTCTCAAAATCCTTAAGCATTTGATCATATTCATCTATTGCCTCAACCATACGAAGAGATCACCTTATGCACTTTCTGACAAAGACAATATAAATAAGGCTTATATAAAAAAGGAGTTTATATGACAGGTCACTGTTTCTTACCTTATGCGGATGTGGAGAAATCACGACCGAAATAGACTCAGTGAAGTAGGAAAGTATTTAAAAAGAGGTATATGTAAAGTTATAAACTCACCGCTATCACCAATGCCTGATGAAATAAGTTTTGGAATAAGTCTTGGATCAAGCTCGATCAAGGCCGTATACAGACTTGAAGAACGTACCGAAAAATGGTGTAAATGTGAAGTAGAAAGTAAGCAGCCAAAGCCCAGGCTTTGGTGCGGCAAGCTCGGAGATAAGCAGATATGTATAAATCTGGACAGGATTTGCGGAAAAGTAAAGGGACACTTTAGATAATGAGGGGACAGAGACAATAAGACGGCTAGCTAAAACGGGCTGAAAGGATAAAGGTATACAGTCGTTATGTGTACTGGAGAATCTGAAGATTATTTTTTTTAATAATAAGCTAAACAATAAAAGAAGGAATACTAATAATTTTCATTCCTGAATTAAAAATTTTTCTTTAAAACATGTCAGATATTGCAATGCAGGAAATTCCCCTCAGGGAATACCAGAGAAAGGTGCTGGAAGAGGTAAAGAATGTAATGGACGGAAACTTTGTTGTTGTATCGATGCCGACAGGAAGCGGGAAGACATTTGTGGAGATGGCACTTGCCAAGACCTTCCTCGATAAGGGAAAGGTCCTTGTCATAGAGCCCACAAGGTTTCTCTGCGATCAGATGGCCAGAACATGGGGAAGTTACCTCAACGCCTCAGTGCAGTATGATGGGAGGTGCAATCCGGGAGGAGATGTGATAATATCAACTCCCATCACCGCCCTGAACTGCCTCAAAGAGATGAGGGATTTTAAGCTCATAATAATAGATGAGGTTCACCATGCGTTTGGCTCCAGGGTATATGAAAACCTTCTTAAGGAGCTTGAGAACACAAGAATAGCCGGGTTTACAGCGCTTCTTCCATCAAAAAAGGTGAAGAAAGGCCTTCTGGAAATAGAACCTGTTCACTTAGTTTATGATTTCAAGAGGCTGGAGGGGCTAGGAGGGTTTGAGTGCCCCAACGCCATAGGAGATATCTACGATTCCCCAATGGAGGAGGATGAAAGAAGATTGTACATGAATCTTATAAACGATTTCCCTACACATCTCCTTCATGTCTTCGAGTGTTACGGAATAAAAAGTCTCCATGAATCCTGCAAAAAGTATGCTGAGAAGGATAAAGAAGAGTTAACTGAGGATAAAAAGCGGATACTGGAAGCTATAAATAAACGGATTGATGAGATAGAAAAGCTGGCCAGCAGGCCATCCCACAAGGCTAGATGCTTGGAGGAGGTTCTTCACCAGTATCTTTCCATGTG
>NZ_RCOS01000130.1 GCF_003947435.1 Candidatus Methanodesulfokora washburnensis | reverse complement strand
CCCCAGCTCTGCTTATGTATCCCTTTAAATTTCTCCAGCTCGCCTTTATCCCACTCAGAGTATGCTTTTATCTCCACATTTTCATTTGGCTCCAATATCCTTGAATTCACATCCCAGAAGTAAAGAGCTGATCTGGCATCTACAAGGCTTAAATCAATAGGAGAGGTCTCGGGAACAATCAATATCTTTGTTGAGCCACTGTACTCCTCAAGGTCGATATCATTCCGTGTTTCTGAGATGAGGAGAACTGCATCCCTGATTTTGCCTCTGATAACCCATTTTACGCCAACAATTTTCCTCTCCCCGCTCAACAAACTAATGCTTTTCACGGGCTTGGCCCAGAATATCCTCATCTTGCCGAGCTCAGCATACCATTTGGCGAAGTTCTCGAAATCCCTAAACAACATATTTTCACCTTCTTGCTAGCTTAAAATACCTTTAATATATTAAAACCTTAGCAGTAGATCTTAAATAGTGAGTGAAAGAAAATATTATGTGAGCATAACAGTGGTTGAAGCGTCTGAGAATAATCTCGATGATCTTTGCATGCTATGCATGCCACCTGATAGGAAGAATGATCCTGTCTTCATGAAAGGGGTTGAGCTGAAGAAAATTTGGGCAAGAGACATGCTCAAGCGTTGGGGTTCAGTTGCCAAGATCGCATATGTGGGAGAATCTCCTGCCGGGCTGATCCAATATACTCCTGTTCCTGATGAGATGGTTGTCCGCATAATCTGCATATTTGTCCCATACAAGGAGCACTGGAGGAGGGGTGTTGGAAAAAAGCTCTTAACTAGTCTCATTGAGGATATGAGGAGCCCTAAAAGCTGGTTCGGTGGTAAACCTCCATTAGCGCTCGTGACTAAGCCTTTTCCAGGGGAGATGCCCGGCCAGTATCCAGCTAGAAACTTCTTTATAGACATGGGTTTCAAGCAAGTGGAAGAAGACCCTAGCCTGTTGTACTATCCTCTTAAGCACGGCTTCGTCTACACGCCCGTTAAGCAAAGCAGACCAAGCTACATGCCGCAGAAGGATGACAAGGGAAAGGTGGTGATAATCTATGGCTCTTCCTTCTGTCCATGGTCATATTTATTCTTAAAGAAGTCCGGGCAGGAGATAGAGAAGGCTGTACATAACGTGCGCATCAGGTGGATAAACAGTTTGGAGGAGCCTGCCGAGGCTGAGAAACGCGGGATCTCCGAAGGTGTAATTGTAAACGGTAGGCTCATAAGTTCCTTCATACTCGATGATAGGGAGGCTTTTATAAAGGAGGTTCTTGCTGCATTGGAGAAATAAGCATGGTGCATGTCTAATGAAGGACATTGACAGGTAAAGTGTTATGAAGGCTGGAGTAGCAGTATTCCCATTTTTAGCTTTATAACTGAATTTCATTTTCTGTTAGGAAGCCTTAGCACGGGGATCCATTTTTTGGAGAGCTTATTAAAATTTGGTTCTATGCGCACGTCCATTAGGCTGATTTCCTTTCTCCTGACCAGATTTCTCCTATTTATATTTCCGATAATTCCTCAGGTGCAGAGCTGGGATCTCTCCTTTAGCCTTCTCATACAGGTCATCATCGGCTGTCAGGAGGATTGCCCCTATCTTCTTTGAGGCCATTACGTACATGCTGTCATAGTATGTCGCATTTCTCTCAATGCTCCACTCCAGAACTTCCTCATATTCTCTTTCATCAAGCTCTATTGAGCCTATTTTGAGACCGAGAAAATATGAAAACTTTTGAACTGCCTCTTTTTGACTTATAAACCCCTGTCTGGCAGCCTTCCACAGCGTGTTTCCGACCTCATATATTGCTAATTTCGGTGCTCTTAGATCAAATTTTCCCTCAAGAAAGCCCTCAAGGACCAGCTTTGCTTCTTCTGATAAATCCTCAACTAGAAGGAATCTTGAAGCAACGGAGGCATCCACTACGTAGACGGTCAACGGGTCTCCCTCATCTCCCTTATTGTTTTGTTTATAAATCCCCTTGGAACAGCATGCTTTCCTATCTTTAATTCCTCCAGAAGCTTTTTTGCTGCATTTTTCCTCTCCTCTAGCTCTATCCTCTGCCTTATAGCCTCTCTAATGTACTCAGACCAGTTTATCTCGATGGAGCTCATCCTCCTCCTGAGCTCCTCATCCACCTTGACTGTGATAGTACGCAATGGCATCACCAAAAGAATAACAAAAAGTAATCTATTTAAGCATTACTATTGGTAATCCCATGGGCATTACTTATTTTTTACTAAGATATTTATATTAATAAATATTAGCAGGAATCCAACGGCTGGAAAATGCCTCTATATTCGGAAAGAGATTAATGAAGGGGACCTAGATCTATGCAGAAGAGTTAGACAGAAGCTGATAAAGAGGAAAGTAAGAAGGTGAAGAAGAGTCTCGAAAGCAGCTTTTTCTTCCATGCGTGGAAGATTACTTAATTCTCCTGAGCCTGAGCAGAGATGAGATTTTCTTTCCTGCAGAGGAGATGTGCGCGCATCTCATTGAATTCTGTAATACTTGTCTAGATCCCCCTTCCAGCCCTCATACTTGTACTCAGGCAGCTCCTTTACCCTTCTGATGGGCTTTGCTATTATCTCCCTTACCTCAAACTCCTTGAAGAATCCCCCACTGTGAGAAGCTCTCACAACAAGTGCTGTGTCTAAGCCTTTATATGTACCAGCACATGATACCACTTCCTCTCCTGGCTCCACCTCACCTGCATCTGTCGCCATTAAAACTACCTCTATTGCTATCTTCGTCCCAGCCCCGAACACCTCAAGTGTCCTGTCTATTATGGCTTCAGGAGTGGGATATTCCCAGTTTATAGACCTTGATGGGGGCACAAATGGCCTTGTTCCCTGCACTACCCTTACACCATTCTCCTCAAGTTTCCTCAGGATTTCGGCATACTCCTTCCTCCTCAGCCCTATCGGTATATCTCCCCTCGGCCCCCATGTTTTGCTAGGATAGTGGGTCACGACTATCAATTTTATCCCTGTATTCCTGAATATCTCAAGCGCCTTTATCGCACTTCTCCCCGTCTCGGATGCTATAACAACCTTCTTTATCCCCCTCTCCTCGCACCTCAATTTTGCTGCATGAAGGACCTTTTCCGTATTTATCTCACCGCAATACTGAAAATATATAATTTTGCTCTCGATATCCCTGTCCATAGGGCATGATGAACTGGCGCTTTTTTTTACCTTGCTGAGCGAAATTACTATTTTCAATTTTTCTACTTCTTTGAAATTTTTCAATGAGGCTCTGCCATTATAGGGCAGATATGGTTGTCTATCCAGTGATTCTTAAGCAGGAATATTTAAGCCGATGCGAAGCTTTGCTGAAAAACTTCTAAGCTGAGAACACGATCAATGCGAGGAGGATTGTAGATTCAGCATTCTCTTTATATCTGCAGGCCTTCTTGCCAGCTTAACACCCATTTTCTCTGCTATTTCAGCTACCTTCTTTGGGATGATCCCGGATCTGGAGTAAACTATCAGAAGATCAGGTTTTCTACCCCAATCATCCATTATAGCACCAATTCCGCTCTTTATCTGCCTTATATCCTCTGCTTTCGGCTTTATAGTTATCTCAATAGATGCAAGAATCCCCTTTCCCTCAACAAGCAGATCAGCTCCTGTTCCATCCCACATGAAAACCTCATAATCCGGGGCATGCCTTCTGAACCATTCCCGTAGCATTAACACTGTCCTCAGCTCGACATCCCTTCCTCTAAGCCTTTCTGTTTCTTTAAGGAGCTTGCTGACATTTTCAGTAAGCTTGGCTATGTTCTCTGTGTTTTTATCTGCTTTCTCGGTCAAGCTAGCTATATTTTCGGTGTTTTTATTAACATCCTCCTTCATATTCGAGTCGGTGCTTTATGGATTCTTAAGGTCTTTGCTGAATGGATCCATATAATTAAGCTAATTAATAATGGGTATTCAAAAAAGAGAGGAACTACTTTTATCGAAAATCATGAGGCAGCTCTTTCTGATAGAGGTTAAGTCTAGCGCTGAGCTAGATCATGTGAGGCTCTTCCCATAAAGGAGAATATTCCCGGAAAAGAATCGAGAAAATGCTGCTGGTGACGGTAAATGTGGACAGGAAGGCCTATGACGGGGCTAAAGAGCTTGGAATAAAGATAATATGCGGGAACATAATCAATTAATACCTGAAATATGAACACAAAAGTCAACAAATTATCCTTCAATAAGCCATTTCCACAAGGGAATTAGCCTTATCTCAACTCCATCAACCCTTCTTATACTCTCCTTATCCCTAGTTATTATGATGCCCTCCTTAAGCCCCGTCTCCTTGGAGCAAGATATCAATCCCTTTATCTCCCTTTTCTCCGACCTGTCTATATCGTATGAGACTTGGATCATCCCCTCAGCTCTTATCCCCTCGAGCAACAGAAAGTCCACCTCCAGACCCTCCCTGTTCCTCCAGTATCCTATGTTCTGATTTGGCCTCATCCTCCTCCTGAGCTCAAGAAAGACAGTATTCTCGAATATCCTCCCCATATCAACTCTTCCCGATATGGCATACATGAAGCCAGTGTCTCCAAGATATGCCTTCCTCGGGTACTGAAGCCTGTTCTTAATCGATCTTGAGAATATTGGAATAAAGAAGAATAGATAACTCTCCTGAGATATTCTCTCCAGCTTGAGAATTGAATCCTTCCCGATTCTGAACCCAAGGCTCTTCAGGAAATTGTGACACTTTGAGGCCGAGAAGTAGGGGGTTTCAATGACATACTTCCCGAATATCTCCGTCAGAGTTACGCTCTCCTCAGCCACCTCGGCCACATCCAGAACTATTATGTCCCTGAAATATGAGTTCAATATCCTTATCTTATCCACTCTATCCTCTGATAGCACCACCTCGGGAAATCCTCCATAGATCAGGTACTCCTCAAGCGCTCTCTCAAGTCTCCCAATACCTGCTGTCGTGCGCTCAACTTCTATCCCCTTGAACCTGAGGAACTCCCTGAAGGAGAGGGGATATATCTCCTCAGGTATTATCCTCCCTCTGAGGGGCTTGGAAGGAACTATAAGCCTCCTTCTTGATGAAGTTACTATCAGAAAAAGCCTTCCCTTCAGAAGCTCGTGTGCTCTGAGGAGCCAGTTTTCCCAGTCATGGGCATTTGTTATCTCATCTAGAAGGAGGTATCCTGAATCCCCAAACCACTTTATTACGTCATCTAGAGCTGTTTTTGAGCTCTTTATCCTGCTGTCCTCCAAGTTTATGTAAGCAGCTCTCTCACCTCTCCTCAGCAGCCTCTGCAGAAGCAGCATGAGGAGGCTCGATTTTCCGGATCTCCTTATCCCGGTTATTGCAACTATCTTATCCCTTGCATTTGACTCTATTCTTGAGAAATCGACTTCTCTCTCCCTTAACTCCCTCCTTCTAGCGTATAGGTTCCACTCCTCAAATGCTATCTCCACATCCTGTCTTAGCAGAGAACAGAATATAACAATTTCTGTCTTCTATCAGGACAAACTTTTAGCAGCACACAGGATCCAAGATTACATAAATTAGAAATCATACTATAGATTATACAAACGAATTAGGTGTTAGAAGTGTATAAATCCTTATTTTTATTATAAAACTTTAAAAAGATGTTAGCCGTGAGCCCTAGATAACTATGGTTAAGGATCCGGTATGCGGGATGGATGTCGATCCCAAAAAGACAAAATACAAACTCATGTACCAAGGGCAAGAATACTATTTCTGCTCTAGAGTCTGCATGGAGGAGTTCTCAAAAGATCCACAACGCTATTTGAGTGAAGGCCATCACCGGGATCATGCCCATCATATCTCAGACCTCAGAAAAAGGCTCGTTGTCTCTCTCATTCTAACAATCCCAATTTTTTTAACATCGGATGTAGCTAAGGATTTGGGGCTTCTGCTCAGGTATAGAGATATCATAGGTCTCCTCTCAGCCTCACTTCTCTTTCTCTATGGAGGCTATCCATTCCTCAGAGGAGCAATATCTGAGATTAAGGAGAGAAATATCGGGATGATGCTGCTCGTCTCCATTGGGATATCAGCCTCATTTCTCTATAGTTTATATTCCTTTATTTTAGGAGAACCAAAAACCTTCTACCTTGAACTCGCTCTTTTGATTGACATAATGCTGATAGGACATTTCATAGAGGCCAAGGTGATCTCAGCAGCTACAAGCTCAGTGGATCTACTGGTAAGGCTTCTCCCCCATGAGGCCCATCTAATCTCGGATAATGGTTATAAGGACGTCCCTGTGAGGGAGCTGAAGCCTGGAGACCTAGTTCTTGTTAAATCAGGGGAGAAAGTTCCTGCAGATGGTGTGATAGTAGATGGCATCTCCTCATTCAATGAATCCATTCTGACGGGAGAGTCCGCTCCTGTAGTCAAGGGGAAGGGCGGAAATGTTATAGCAGGCAGTATTAATCTAGAGGGAGCTGTGAAGATCAAAGTCACAAGGACAGGAGAGGAAAGCTATTTAGGGCAAGTTGAGAGATTGATCAAGGAGATAAGATCCTCAAGATCTAGATTTAAGGAGATAGCTGATAGGGCAGCATTTTTCCTCACAATATTCGTCATAACTTCCGGGATAATCACTCTAGCTTACTGGTTATTAAACAGCTCAAGCTTGGGTTTCGCCATAGAGAGAGCAGTCTCGGTTGTTGTGGTAGCCTGTCCCCATGCATTGGGTCTGGCGATCCCAATAGTTATACAGAGGACAGCTATGCTATCCTCCAGCAGGGGAATATTGCTCAGGTCGAAGGAGGCGTTAGAAAGAGCTAAGGACGTCAAGATGATAATATTCGACAAGACAGGCACTCTTACAGAAGGGAGATTTAGTGCCAAAAGAATTCAAACTTTCAATGGGTTTGACGAGCTTGAGGTCCTCAGGCTAGCTGCCTCCTTGGATTCCCTCTCAAACCATCCAGTAGCTAGAGCTATAGTGAGGAAGGCTGAGGAGATGGGAATAAATCTGGCTCAGGTCAGCGAATTCAGGAGTGTTCCGGGGAGCGGTGTTGAGGGGATCGTGGAAGGCAAAAAGGTCTCCATTAATAATGTGGGATCGGAATCGCTGATAGCTGAATCAGGAAATACAGCTATCCAGATCCTCATAGATGGAGTGCTAGCTGGAGTAATGGAGTTTGAGGATAAGCCGAAGGAGGGGGCTGAGAGGGCCATTAAAATGCTCAAAGAAATGGGTTACAGAGTACACATGCTTACCGGAGATAGAAAAGCTGTTGCCTCTAAGCTTTCTGAGATATTGGGAATAGATAGCTATCATGCAGAGGTAAAGCCTCATGAGAAAGTCAATATAATAAAGGAGATGCAGGAGAGGGGTTTGGCTGTTGCCATGGTTGGAGATGGGATAAATGATGCCCCAGCCCTTATACAGGCTGATGTAGGTATTGCCATAGGTGCTGGGACAGATATAGCTATTGAGAGCGCTGATGTCATCTTAGTTAGGAGCGATATAGAGGATGTAGCTTATTTCTTCAGGCTGGCAAGATCCTCCTACAAGAAGATGCTGGAAAACTTGCTATGGGCCATAGGATATAACTCGCTGACAATTCCCATTGCGGCTGGAGCTTTAGCGGGGCTAATAGTTATAGGGCCTGCTATGGGAGCCTTAATAATGAGTATGAGCGATGTGATTGTTGTGTTGAATGCAATGTCTCTCAATTTGAGACAATAGTAGTTATATTTTACACAACTTCCAGTTACAAGTCAAGTTCTCAAATTTCCAAATTCCTTGACAGCTAACTAGCACAGAAATCTTAAATAATGAGCCTGAGCGAATGCGCACGCGTATAAGTTGATAAAAGACCTCCTTTGAGCGGAAAGGTTATATTCTTTCATTTTCACTTAAGTTCATGGTGGTTGCTTGAGCGTGGACTTCAGAGAGATGAGTAATAGGATTACATCAATGGTCTCAGAAATCGCCAAGAGCGTAGTAACTGTATACACGATGATTCCTGAGATATCCCTTTTCTTTGGCCCTAGATTGCTTCAGGGAGCGGGTTCTGGGTTTATCGCAAAGAAGGGCATAGTGGTGACAAATGCTCACGTTGTTGCTAGAGCTAAGGAAATAAGCATAGTCTTCAGCGATGGATCTAGCTCCAAGGGCTGGCTGAGGGCTATTGATACTATGAGGGATCTAGCTATAATAGAGACCGATACAGATCTTCCTCCCTTAAGGATGGGTGACTCTGATACCGTGAGGATAGGAGAGATAGTCTTTGCAGTAGGCTCTCCTCTGGGATTGACGGGAACCTCAGTCTCCATGGGTGTAATAAGTGCTATTGGAAGGATTATAATAGATGAAGCGAACGGTATATACCTTGATGATCTACTGCAAACTGATGCTGCGATAAATCCAGGTAATAGCGGAGGTCCCATAGTGAGCTGTGAAGGGGAGGTTATTGGCATTGCAACTGCTATAATACCATTTGCTCAGGGAATAGGGTTCGCTATTCCGGTAAACTCCGTAAAGAGATTCCTCTCGATGATAGAAAAATATGGAAGGCCGATAAAGGCATGGATAGGAGTCTTAGTTGCGCCATTGAACCCCAGCATATCGCAGATGTATGGTATACCCCAAAAAGAAGGGTTAATAGTTGTTCAGGTTATCCCAAGATCACCAGCGGCATTAAAGGGCATAAGGCCTGGAGATGTAATAATCGAGGCATCTGGGAGGAAGCTTGTTAAAGCCAGCGACCTGAGGAATGCTATTGAGGATAGTTATGGTTCGGACTGCATTGATCTTAAGATCTACAGAGAGGGGGACCTGTTCGAGGTCTGTGTTCCATTGATCGTGGAATGAGCTATTTATTTCTTGTAAGCAATAGCTGCTATCTCCACTAAAACATTCTTGGGCAAGGCTGCAGCCTGAATTGTCGATCTAGCAGGCCTGTTCTCCGAGAAATAATCGCTGTATACTTCATTGAAATCATTAAAATGCGATAGATCCTTTAGGAAGACCGTAACGCTGACCACATCGTTCAGGGAGCATCCAGCTTCCTCAAGAATTGCCTTAATGTTCTCCAGAACTCTTCTGGTCTGGTCCCTTATTCCACCATCAACAATTTCTCCGGTCTTTGGGTCTATGGGTATCTGCCCTGACAGAAAAACGAAATTTCCAGCTATAACAGCCTGACTATAGGGACCTATGGGCTTCGGAGCCCTATCCGTGAAGACATACTCCACCATAAAATCACCCTTAAACAATAAGAGCTGAAGGATAAAAATGATCTGCATAGTGTAAGAACCTGATGAATACTCTTCTAGGAGCAGAGGTCAGATTTGAGTGCTTTAAGCACAAGCTTCAATAAATCCGAGCTACTGAAGCTTTCATTTTTGTATCTCGACAACTTTTTCTCTAGATCTCTCCCCTCTTATTATCCTTATTTTATTTTTCTTAATACCGAAGAATTCAGCCAGCACTTCTATAACAGCTTCATTTGCCCTGCCATGAACTGGAGGAGCTGTCACATACACCTTAAGGTGATCTCCCTCCTCTACAACCTCATTCTTCCTTGCATTCGGGATCACTAAGATGCTCACTCTCATCTCAGATCCCTCAAGCAAAGTTAGTTCAACCATAAGTTCTCTGTGCTATCAAATAAGCTGATAAGGAAGGGATAAGATTTACGCTCGACTAATATTATTTGTGGATCCACTCCTCAGTATGCTTATCAGGGACTCCTCGGCCCATTTCTCAAGCTTTAAATCCTTTATCTTCCTCACCACATTCTCCACATCGTAGTCAATTCTCTCAATCCTCACTTCCTCCCCTAGAAGGGCGAATGAAGCCCTAGGATCTCCATCTCTCGGCTGTCCGACGGATCCCGGGTTCAAAATTATGCTCTTGAGCTTCCTCATCATTGCTCTATGTGTATGGCCTAAGAGGATTAGGTCATGATCTAGTCTTCTTGGAAAAGGATTCAATGAATCCACATCATATAGCTCGGAAGCCAGCTTTTCATCGCTAATATCCGGCATTACATAGCCATAAAGATGATTTCTAGGCGAAGCATGAACTGCATATATCCTCTTTCCGTCTACCTCTATCTCAACCTTCTCCGGAAGCCCGGCTAGAAACATTAGATCCTCCTTCGAGAGGAACTTCATCGTAACTTTCTCCCTAGTGTACCCGCTCAATGGCCTCAACTCCTCAGCACACCTGCAGCTTATACCATGAGCAGCTGCAGCATCATGATTTCCCTTAAGGATTATGGATCCGACTTCTCTAAGCAGATCCAAGGTCTCTGCAGGCTGAGGACCATAATCAACAGAATCTCCGAGAAATATCACGCTGTCGTATCTCACGCTCTCAAGTATGCGAGTGAGGGCATCGTAATTAGCGTGAGCATCTGAGATTATGAGGTGCATATAAATTCTAACAAGGATATTAAAAATCCCTCATCTTGGGTGATAGTTAATTGTGGAAGCTGTTGCAAATAGCTCAGCTCTTCATCCTTCTGATGGCTTCCTCCAGCATAAAGCCCATGATGTTTATCGAGATCAGGGATCCGATAAGCACTCCAGTTATGCTTATTTCCAGCCTCACTCCGAGCAGAAAGGAGAGATATGTCCCAACAATGATGCTTACTACTGCTGTCTGCAGCACGGTTGCGAAGAACCTGCCCAGCTTTCCCCTTCCTCTTCCTGCTATGTATCCTATCAAGCCGGCCATTAAATTAGCTATGCTCCCTCCTATTACATCCACCCATCCCAAACCGCCGAAGCTGTTCGCCACAAGACATCCCAATGATAGGCCTATTGATGCAGGAACCTCGTATATCAATGATAGGGGTATCAGCATATCCGCTATCCTCACTTGGAATAGAAGAAAGGATATAGGAGCAAATACAATGACAAGAACTGCATAGAGAGCTGCTATAATGGCTGTCAAAGCCACATTTCTGCTTCTCATGGGAATCCCCTTAGAAGCATCTAAGAAGTTCTGTCGAATTTAAGGCATGATGTAACAATAGCTTCGGGCGACGATTGCCCTGAAATCATCTCTTCTTTGCCGTTTCCAGCCATATATGTCATAAGCACAGATTATTCCTGAGATTGTAACTGCTTCTATTCCCCCTCCCGGAAATGTGGAGGCACCCACTAGATATAGGCCCTTTATTGGAGTCTTGAAATACGGTCTTTTTACCCCAATTGATTGATCGAATGAATATATTGCTCCTTGAGGCATGAAAGTATACCTTTCAAATGTTTTTGGTGTTGCTGCATCTTTTACCACTATGTGCCTGCTCAAATTGGGAATTAACTTTTCTGCTTTCTTTATCAGGATATCAGAAAGCTCCTGTTTTTTGCGCATGTACTCCTCTGTTCCTCTTTCCGGGAAATCCTCATAGCTGGCAGAGGTTAATATTGTGATGCTTGCCTTGCCTCTCGGTGCTAAACTTGGATCTGCGTTCGAGTTTATGACAATTTCATAGCCATCATCCATGTTCTTGATAAGCGTGGGATAGCTGGATAGATCCATATCCAATCCTAGGAAAACCATGAAGCAGGATGGGGACATTTTCAACCCCATTATGTACTCAACAAACTCCTTCTTCAGATTATCTCTTCCAACAAGCTCTAAAAAGGTTGTTTTGGCGTTTACATTTGACACGACAATCGGTGCTCTGAAGATCCTGTCCCCAGATTTTACTCCAACAGCTTTTCCATCCTCCACCAGTATTCTGTCCACTTTATGATTTACCAGAACAGTGCCTCCATGGTTCACAATGAAGTCTCTTAAGCTATTTGCAAATTTTTGAGCTCCTCCTTTTGGAAAATATCCTCCATGAAGGTAGTATGAAACACACGCTGTGAGCGCACTGCTTGCCGGAGTTTTATCCGGTGTTGTTCCGACATAGCCCAGCAATGCGCAGAGAAGAGCCTTTAAATCCTCATTTTTGAAGTACTCATCGAGCTTCTCCTTAAAGCTCTTGTTTATCCAGTCGTAGAAGTGGGGATGCTCCCTTGGATAATCAAGGAGCTTCCTCTCGCCAAAAACTTTAACTATCAATTCGGCTGGCAACGGTGTGCCGTAAACTTCAGCCTCTCTATAGCATTCCTCATATGCTTTTTCAGCCTCTTCAAAGAAGGCTCTAATATTCTCCTTTTCATCC
Source organism: Candidatus Methanodesulfokora washburnensis (assembly GCF_003947435.1). Lineage (GTDB taxonomy): Archaea > Korarchaeota > Korarchaeia > Korarchaeales > Korarchaeaceae > Methanodesulfokora > Methanodesulfokora washburnensis. The sequence goes on along the minus strand of NZ_RCOS01000130.1, from coordinate 11,650 downwards.
GGGAACATCCCTGAGAGAATTTCGATGAACTCCTCCAAGCTCTCAGCTCTTATGTGTCTTCCTTTGAAAACATACTCTCTGGTGTTTTTCACAAACAAGTCCTCCTTTCTCAGTCCGAGCTCCTTGAGTAGGTATGTGATGGGCCCTTTCTCCCATAATCCACTCACATCCTCAACCCCAGCATTGAAAATAAACCCCTTTCTCATGAATGAGGAACAGTAACCGCCGACCTGATAATGTTGCTCCAAAACCAGAACTTTATAACCCCACTTTGAGAGAAGAGAACAGCAGACAAGGCCTCCCACTCCAGAACCAACGATAATTACATCGTACTCATCCTCTGCCTTGGGCTTGCTGGTATCCACAAATACTCTCCAATCATATTTCTTAAACTCCTTCAAAGCAAAATGGGCAGGAGCTTTCAGAGGATAGACAACGGAGAAGAATATGCCAACGGCAATAAATAGATTTGAGAGGACAACTGTCAATGGGAACTGGAGAAACAGAAAAATAACAGAGTTCAACAAGAATATCCCGGCCCAAACAGCTGTGATGATATTGTTTATGGTCAAAAAAGATTTATCTTTCCAGTAAACCCTTGGATAATCCCTTTTTGAAACCTGCAGGGTGTAGGGTTGCCTTATGGCTATGGAAAAAGATGCCATCAGGAACAAAGCGAGATACCCGAGAAAACCACTATTTTCCAAAAATATGTTCAAGTTTAGGATAAATGTGCTAATAAAAGCTAAGCTGAAATAGATGAGGGAAACAAGATCCATTAAGTTAAAGCTCCGTTTTAGGATTTGGGGCAGAATGAGAACTATGGAAATGATGAGAGGGACAGTAATTCCTAGAGGATTTCCAAATCCACATAAGATCCAGTAAACAATCCATGGAATGAAGGAAACAAGAATATAAAGCATTCCAGGCAATCTCACTCCATCAACCTCCTTCATAAAATCCTACGCATAGATCTCATCTATTTCTAGGCTCAAGTGAGCACCTTTAAAAGTTGTTCGATCTTCTCTTTCCTAGCTTCCAGGTAATCAAGTCTCGTGAAGTCTTCGAAGGTTTCTGTCTCGCTCAGCTTTCCTTCATTTATTTTCTCATCCAATTCTTTAAGCGATGTTACGCCATATCTTGTGTACAATGTGTTTATTTCAGCATTCACACGCCTCAACTCCGATTCTAGATAAGCCTTAATGCTGTTTTTGATAAGCTCCTCTTTCTTTAAACCGAGGGTTTCTGCAATAGTCTCTATACTCACACTCATATTCGATATGTCTGCCAGAGATTTTAAGCTTGACGAGAGCGTAATCACATACTTTCTTAATTTTACCATTTAGCATTAATTAGTCCCTTTTAGTTTACTGAATTCCTCTTAGAGTAAAAATAACATTCTATAGAGCTTCTGGTTGTCATCGCCCTGCTACTCTGTCCGTGTCCTGCTAACAACAGTTAGCACAGGAAGCAGCAAGAGGGCAGAGGCCAGCCACATAAGTGCAGCTAGATTGTAGAGAGCTGAGTACCCTAAAGTGCTTACTATTAACCCAGCTAGAGGACCGACAAGCGTATTTGTTAGGGAGTCAGCACTTGAGCTCAGAGATAAAAGGGATGCTCTCAGCTCTGAAGGTATCAGGAGGTTGAAAACAGTGGCCATCAATGGGCCTACAACCCCCAGCGTGAACTCTATTAAGACTACTATAAACACAGCTGAATAAAGCTCCCTAGTCAAGCCCAATGCTATAAACAGTGGGATCCGCATTAAAAGAGCTGAGATCAATATTTTCCATCTTGAGAAAAGCTTGGATAAAACTGGGACAGAGAAGTTCCCCAAGCTCACTCCCAAAAGCATGATGGAGAAGAGCATCCCATAGCCCTCCTTACCAAGCCCATGGACATCGTGAAAGAGAGGCTGCCAAGTTATTGCAAAAGCCCAGAAGGCCCCCGACATCATGCTGGATGATATCACGCAGAGCAAGAACTCCCTCCTCCTCAGGTGCTTAAGGCCCTCCACTACTATCCTCAGGGGCTTCTTCTCCAGCCTTCCCCTGTTGTCCCCTCCTATTACCAGCAAAAACAAGCTGATTATCACTAGAAGGGCTCCTGATACGAGAACTGGATACCTTGTCCCGAAAATCGCTATTAAAGATGCTAGAAAACCTGAGGCCAAACCTGCTGCTGTTCCTATTCCACTTGACAGACTGAAGACTCTGGAAATAACTTCCCCCCAGTCCCCCCTTTCCTTCTTTATCTCCTCAACAACCCATGCTGAGAAGCTCCCGCTCATCATGGCAACGCCAAATCCGGAGATCACAGAAGCTAAGATCATCACATGATAACCGAGATTCAGGGAGAATATCACGAGGGATGAGCCCTCCAAAGCTAAGCCTAGGCAGTAAGTTGTCTTCCTCCCGATTATATCGGCAACAACGCCTGTCGGATAATCTATGAGGAGGACTGTCAGTGTGTAAACCGAGAGTATGATGCCTATTTTCTCCAAGGTTATTCCAAACTCATAGAGCATTATGATGAAGTAAGCCCCGGTTATGTTGTAAACCAGCCCAATTAGTCCAGAGAAAGCAATGTAGATGTTGGCTGCACTCATTCTCATGATATCACACTCCCGATAGTGAAGTGTGCCTCATCTATGCCTCGGCGGGCATCAGTTTGGGATAATACTCTTCCATAAGAGCCAAACAGCAAGTAGATCCTTTCGTAATGCTCTAAGAATGAGAACCTGACAAATATTGTACTCATTTTTAGATAATAATTTCTCCCTCCATGTTCACTCCGATATTAAGTTGGCAACTTACTTATAAGTTTTATATCGAAAGATAAGAGCTAGTTAAACTTAAATATAGAATTCAGCCCTGTTTTTATGTGGGCACTATAACAATTTCCATAGATGGTGAGCTTGCTGAGAAGTTAAGAAGAGTTGCTGAGAGATTTTACGGATCGAGAAGAGGAATGTCAAAAATAGTTGAAAATGCCCTTAGAAGCTACCTAGCCGTGCTTGAAGAGGAAAGAAACATCAAATACATTGCCCTTAAGGAAGGAAGTATTCTGGCAGAAGCACCAACTTTATCAGAACTTGCCGATAAACTCAAAGCACTTGGTGTTGAGCCAAGAGGTCTCAGAATTCTGCGAAGCAGTGGCGTTAAAAGTCCTGTTAGAGGGGGTTATCGGCTGAAGAGCGTGTGATTTGCTAACTTTAAAGGACTCACTTCAGCTTCTAGCAAAGAAATTCGCACAAAATGTATACCTGAGCCTACCTTTAGCCTTCTCATAGCAGCTAGTTTTCCTGTATATCCAGAAGATCAAATTTATTTAGTTTCGCGAGGAAGATGGAAGCGTTGAGGATAGCAAAGCTCTACACTTTCGAGATGCAGTTTCTCGAGAGGACAAGGCTCCCAAGATGGAAAGGGAACATTATAAGAGGAGCAATTGGGATGCATTTGATGAGAAAGTTCTGCATATCAGATGGCAACTGTTTAAACTGCAATTTAATTTTCAGATGTCCTTACGGTTATCTTTACAGAACGCCGTCAAAGGGCCTGATATTGAGGAAGGTCAGTGGTTTCACAAAGCCATATGTGATAAAACCTCCTGCTACTGAGAAAACGGATTTCTCCGAGGGAGAGAAGATGGAGTTCTCTTTGGTTCTTTTTGGGGACTCAACTAGGTTTGAGAAGCAGCTTCTGTCAGCTGTCGTGGAGATGGGGAGGAAGGGGCTAGGAACAAAGGAGAAGATGGGAAGACTTGAGCTGAAGAGAGCATGCGTCGAGAACCCCTTTCTCAAGAAGAGAAGCATTCTCTATGAAAATGGGGATTTGTATGAGTCTGATACTTGGATAAACACGAGAGATTTATCCAGAAGGATGGGAAACACTTTCATGCTCAGGTTTATCACCCCATTCAGGCTTGTCAAAGGTGGAGATCTTGTGAAAAACATGGATTTCTACAATATTTTTCCATTCATGCTGAGGAAGTACTCTGCTATAATGCAACAGTATGTGGGCACGCTTGATGTGGATGTGAGAAGAGCGCTGGAGGAGAGCCTTAAGGTGAAGTTAAGAGGGGAGAGGATAAGGGAGGTCAAGTTCAAGTACAAGAACGAGGACCAGATCTTCTTATCGGGGGATTTAGTGTACTCAGGCAAAATCTCACTGCACATAAGGAGGCCTCTTTTGTTCTGCCAGCTCTCCCACATAGGGAAGAGGAGCAGCTTTGGGTTCGGATGGTATGAGGTGCTGTCCATCTAAATTGCTGATAAGTCCTGATCTCACTTAGCTAACCTTCCGGATTTTTCTCTGAGCTAGTTACTGCATTAGAGAAAGCGATTTAACTGTAGTCCAGTATTTCAAGCACTTAATGTTTTTAAAGATACAGATCCTTCAATGAACAAGACTTCCTAATAAAAAGCTCTAGAGAAAACAGTATTTAATGAGTAATAGTAACTTGTGTCGTAAACCCTATCCATATCTCTCCTCAGGTGGCTTTATTCCGGCTTTAAGGAGCTTTGGCTTCACATAGAGAACTTTTATCATGAGAGATGCGACATAAAGCTGGCCTGCATAATCAAGAAGATCCTCCCTCTTCCTTCCGGATTCACAGTACTCCTTTATCATGAGATCAGCTATCCTCCTTAGCTCATAAACATCATCCATTGTGTAATCACTAGGCTTCTTGTTCAGGATCTCGATCAGCTTCTTCCTTACCTCCTCTGTGTAGTACTTGGATGTGGAGGTGGGAATATATGCTCTCAAAGCTCCCATCATGGAGGTATGCTCAATTTCCGTTATGATATCCTTCTCTTTTAAGACCTCAAGGAGGAGCTCGTTGAACCCAAATATTCCTGTTTTTAGCGTCCTTACTCCCTCATCAAGCCTCTCAAAAGCACTTTTAAGAGTGCGCACATCCTCTTTTAATGTGGCGAAGTCCTGCTTTAGGCCGCTGAAGTCCTCTCTTAGCCCCTTCAATCCGGACACATCCTCTTTCAGCGTGGTGAAGTCCTGCTTTAAGCTGCTGAGATCCTGTTCCAATTTGCTCACTCTCATCTCTAGGCTGCTGAATTTTCCTGCAAGCCAGTATCCCAAGCCTGCGGAGGAGGAGATTATTGTGCCGAGCAGCACGACAAACTCAAGCATATCCACATGAAAACAACCGCACACAGTTATTTAAAAACTCGTGCTTTCTAAGGGTAAATTCATTGATAACATACTGAAACATCATTTCTCATTCGTAAAGGAGGATAGAGGTGGCACACTCAATTTCTTGTTGAGAATGTTAAACATTACCAACAATCCTTCGGCGGCCTTCTGATGCTGAAGGCAGCAGGTTCTGTCAGGCTGGCAACAGATGCTGCTGTTGCAAAACATTCTTCACAGTTCCCAGACGGTACACTCAGCAGTTGTTGGTAAAGTCTTGCGATCCGCAGTTTTGATTGCCCTGTCTTGTTGTGGAAGATAATATCTATTAATATGTAAGTCTGAAAATATTAGTTCTAATTCAGGATACCTCTATGTATTTCAGTTGTTTCAGAATTTCCTTGCACTCCCTCTCCTCGTACAAATGTAGCTCTATCGGATAATCCCAAGGCATTCCATAAACATCAATGGCCCTTCTCATTATCTCTTTCCTGAGCTTTCTATCATTAGTGCCGACAGGGATGCAGACTACCACATCCACATCGCTTTCTATTGTGAGCCTCCCCTCAGCCGCCCCTCCTATCACGTACACCTTAGCCTCTCTGTTGATATCTTTTACAGCCCTCGCAATAGCCTCAACAGCCTTTCTCCAGTTTCTCAAGTGATCTATATGATATTTAACCCAGAACATTCTTCTCCACCTCATCAAGGAGCTTAAAAAGCTCCTCAGCTGCCTCTATCATCTCCTTTACAACTTCCTTCGTAAATCCTTCCACCGCATATCTGGATCTAGTGTACGCATCCTCCAGATCAATAAGGGCATCTCTGTGATCCCTGGAGAAATTTATGAGGGATTTTGACTCACTTTTGCGATCCAGCTCGTCCAGAATCTTGGCAAGAATTCCAATTAGCTCCCTTATGCCATGTATTCTCGGGATATCCCCATGGATCCTGAGAATTGAGGCCTTAAGTCTCAGCTGACAGGCTTGGTGCGCATGAAACGATGAGAGATCCTCCAATCCTCTCTCAGAGAGCTCCTTAGATAGGTTGAGGAACTCCAGAGCTCTGTTCTTCATAACTCTGACTCTTTCGCTTATCACATGATCCTGATGCTCCACATCTATTAAAAGGTTTTGCAGCTTGACATAGGCTTGCTGTCAATTATGAAATCAACGAGTTCCCTGTATGCGAAAAAAGTAAATTTTAAAGAAGATTCTTCGCAACTGCAAGCTCTGCTATCAGCACAGCTGTGCCAGCTGCGCCCCTTATCGTGTTATGCCCTAAAGCGAAGAACTTAATGCCTCCCAAAGCCCTGTCCTCTCTGATTCTGCCCACCACAACAGCCATCCCCTCTTTTCTGTCCAGCCTAGGCTGTGGCCTATCAACCTCACGGCGGACGATAATAGGCTTCTTTGGTGCTGTCGGCAGTCCAAAGTTTCTAATTTCATTTGTTTTAAAGCTCTCTATAGCTCTTATAACTTCATCAGGATCTGTGTTTTTCATCAACCTTGCGAACACAGCAATTGAGTGTCCCTCTAGGACAGGAACCCTGTGGCAGCTTGCAGTCACATTTATACTGCACTGGACAATTCCTCTTTGCTCCAACTTGCCAAATATTTTCCTTGTCTCGTTCTCCACCTTTGCCTCCTCGCCCTCAATGTGAGGTATGATGTTGTCCTGTATCGACATGGCAGGGAGCCCGCTTAGGCCAGCACCTGATATTGCCTGCATTGTGGAGACTACTACCAGATCCACCCCGAATTCATCGAAAATAGGCTTTAATGCGAGCGTCAATATAGCTGTTACGCAATTTGGAACCTTTAATATCGCTCCTTCCCATCCATACAGCTTTCTCTGAAGTTCCAAGACCTCTATATGTCCAGCATTCACCTCAGGATTCAGCAATGGGACTGTGCTATCCAGCCTCATGTTGCTCGCATTTGACACCACAAAATACCCTTTTCTAGCTAGATTTACCTCCACTTCCGCAGCTACATCAGCTGAAAGGGCGGAGAACACGATATCAACATCATCTGTGAGAGATTGCTGTAAAACTAGGTCTTTAACGCTCTCCGGAATCGGATCCTCTATAACCCAGTTCACAGCCTCTCCATACTTTCTACCCGAGCTTTTCTCGGATGCTGTTATTGCAACAAGCTCAAACCATGGATGTCTGGACAGAATTGAGACAAGCCTCTGCCCCACGATTCCCGTGGCACCGAGGACAGCTGCTCTTCTCCTCATCTAGCTCACCTCTGAAAACAGCTTATCATACAATCTTGCAAGGATCTCCTTCGTCTCCTCTTCTAATTTGGCAGAAAGCTTGAGCAATGGCTTTAGTTCGTTGAACTCCATGCTCGCTACCTTTATTGATAGCTTCTCCAAAGACCTAAGAAGCTTAAGTGCAAACTCGTGACTGTTAACTCCATGTCCAACAATAGAGATGGCAGAGCCCTTATGGCACAATATCTTTGGTCCTTTCACCTTTCTGCTTGTTATCTTTGTCCCCCAGAAGTCCCATGTGCCTATAATCACACTTGATGAGTTGAACATCATCAAGGGCTCTATTGCCTTTGGATTCATCCCCTTCACCCCTAGACATGCTGCTTCATGGGCTTCCTCATAGCTCAGGATCTCAACTGGCCTTGCACTAGGCACCACAGCGGGATCTGCTGTCATTATTCCCGGTACCTCGGTGACAAGATATGCAGTTGTGCCCAAGATAGAAGCTATTGTTGTGGCTGTGTAATCTGAAGATCCCCTTCCGAGGGTTGTGACAAGTCCGTTTAGGTCAGCTCCAACAAAGCCCTCTATCACAGGAGCTGCCTTCAGCCTTGTAGAGAGGTCAATCAATTCCAGCAGCTTTCGAGCTGTTATGTTGTACTCTATTATGGCGTCATCCGGAACGCTGTTTGTCACTATCACATCTGTTGCATCCACCTCAAATGCCCTAACTCCCTCTGCCTCGAGAGCTTGGGTCATTGCGATTCTGCTGAGCCTCTCCCCGAGAGACACCACATAGCTCCTAAGGATTCCATTACATGGCTTTTTCAGCGCTTCTCTTACCCTGTTTATCTCGTTTCTAACTCTATCTGCAAGCTTTCTTGATCCCAGTTCATCAGCAACCTCCATGTATCTCTGTTCAACCGATTCCAACAGCTCCATTGAGCCAAGAGATGCAGAAATAAGCTCATCTGTAACCCCTTTCATCGCCGAGACTACGATAATCGGGATCTCATTGAGCTCAACCCACTTCTCCCTTATCCTTCTTGCTGTATATAGGAAATCCTCAGGCTTTTTGAGCACAGATCCGCCCACCTTCACCACTATCATAGCATCACCCCTATTACATCATCAAGCACGTTGTGTGCTGTCTCGATTCTTCCTCCTCCCTTCCCGACAAGTGTGATCTCTCCTATTGTAGTGCCAATTCTCACGGCATTGAGAGTTCCATCAACTCCTGCTAGAGGATCCCTCCTGCTCAGCTTCATTGGCTTGACATAGGCTTTTCCATCGGGCTCGAGAGCTGCCACATATTTTATCACATTGTTGTTGCGGAGGCATTCAGCTATATCGCTTAGCTCAACCTTAAGGGGCTCCCTTATCACATTCTGCAGCTTGATTTCCCTTCTCACGACATTTGAGAGTATGACAATTTTTGCAGCTGAATCCCATCCATCTAAATCCAGCCTTGGGTCTGTCTCGGCAATTCCGATTGCTTGAGCCCTTCTAAGGGCTTCCTCCATTGGTATCAACTTTTCATGCATTTCTGTGAGCATGAAGTTCGTTGTCGCATTGAGTATGCCATGTATCGATTCGACAGAATAGCTTCTGATGCTGAGAAGCATGTCTATAAGAGGTGTACCACCCATCACAGTTGATCTAAACCCTATTTTCACTTCATTTTTCCTAGCAAGGTCCATGAGCTCGGAAAATCTCAGGGCAAGAGGGGCCTTGTTTGCTGTCACAACATGTGCATGGTTGTTAATAGCATTGACTATGTTGCTAAGTCCGGGCTCACCAGTCTCGTAGTTAGCAGGAGTGAGCTCCACATGTATATCCGGCTGAACCTCGCTGTAAAGCAGATCTATGTCGAGATCAAGAGATTCAGGCAGACTTCTCAGACCTGACAGTGGAAGCTCGCACAATTTGATGAGCTCATAATCGCTGAAGCCTGAAGGCTTGAGAACCATGCCTTTTGAATCAGCTACAGCGACAACTCTTAGTTCTGCAAGCTTCTTGATATAATGTGATTTCGCTGTTAAAAGCCTCACAAAAGTTCTTCCAATTGATCCAAATCCAATTACAGCGATTTTTCTCTCATTTAACAATGCTAACCCCCTCCCTAGCTATTTTTGTCACGACAACATCAGCTTTCAAACCCTTTTCTGAAGCAAATTTCCTCATGGCATCAGCAACTGCGAGAGAGTCCTCAGGAGATCTGCAGATGGCAAATACAGACGGTCCAGCACCAGCTATATTGAATCCCAGCGCCCCATTGCTGAGAGAAAAGCCCTTCAGCTCCCAGTAAAATGGGATTAAGGCGGATCTTTTCGGCTCTGCCACAAAATCTGTTGATGCTGCTTTTCCCAATATCTCCAAGTCTCCAGTCATGAATGCATATACTAATTTTGCAACAGCTGAGCTCTGATAAACTAAGGTCTTGAGATCAACTTGCTTAGGCAGGATGCTTCTGGCAAGAGCTGTCTTTCTCTCGCATCTCGGAATTGGCTCCGGGATCAAAAGTGCGATGTGTATATCCACAGGAGGGATTATTCTGTAGGCCTCTTTGTTAGCACAGTCGACTATCACAACTCCTCCGAGGGCTGAGGCAGCCACATTATCGTAGTGTGGGGATCCTGCAGTGAAACACTCGCATAGACCTGCTAGTTCAAGAAACTCGCTTAACGGCAGTTTTATGCCAAATAGATGGGAGAGTGCATATACAGTTGCAACACACGATGCCCCTGAGCTTCCAAGCCCAAGGGAGGGAGGTATTCCTTTGTGCAGTGTGATGTTTACATCAACTCCCTTGATCCCATAGCGATTCAGAAACTCCTCTGCGGTTGCATGTGCTATGTTCTCTCTTCCAGAGGGAACATCAAAACCAGCTGAACTCACATTTATCCTTCCTTCTCCCTTCGATATGGTTATCTCTGCTTCATCAAAGAATCCCTCTATTGCCATTGCAAGGACATCAAAACCAGCACCAATATTTGCCACAGATGCGGGAGCTCTCACGCGAACACGCTTAACAGGGTTTCCATTCCCACCCAGACACCTCCTCCAGAAATTTGGGAGGAGAGAGAATAGCACAATATAAAAAGTTTATGTTCCCTGAGCCTAGAATATATAAGACTTCTGAATAGAAGCTCAGAACTGCGATCTTAAGGTTATTAATAAGGTTATTAAAGAGTAAGTGGGGACATTGTTCATCAACTATGAATCTCTTAGACACCCTAAAAACTCTGTGGATCGAATTTATATATGGAAAGGTTTATGCCCTATAATGGGTGAGTCTTGTGGGTGTCGGAGAAACCTGTTAGCTATTCTATTGGAATACCAATATATGGACATATACATAGTTCTGCTGCTATAAAGCCTTTTCATAAAGGAACAGCCAAAGGGGGATCAATATGCACTTGAGGTGCGTCAATTGTAACAGAAGATACGAAATAGATGAGGTAGTTTACAGCTGCAACTGCGGGGGCCTTTTGGAGGTAGTTATAGATCTGGATAAAGCGAGAAATGTCTTTGATGGAAGGGATATAACGCTTTGGAAGTACAGAAGCTTCCTTCCAGTTGATGAAAGGGTTTCTCTCAGAGAGGGAGGAACTCCTATCTACAAACTAAGCGATGGAGTTTATCTGAAGAACGAGGGAGCAAATCCGACGGGATCCTTCAAGGATAGGGGCATGACTGTCGGGGTGAGCAAGGCTGTTGAGCTTGGTATGAGAAAGGTGATCTGTGCCTCAACTGGAAATACAGCTGCCTCTCTTGCTGCTTATTCAGCTAAAGCTGGGATGAAGTGCTATGTCCTTGTGCCAAGCGGAAAGGTCGCTGTCGGAAAGCTCTCCCAAGCCATAATACATGGAGCTAACATAGTCCAAATAAAGGGAAACTTTGATGACGCATTAAATATTGTTCTCAAAGCAAGCAGGGGGATAGGAGCCTACATACTGAACTCAGTAAATCCCTTCCGTTTGGAAGGACAGAAGACAGCCGCATTTGAGATATACGATCAGTTAAGATTTGTTCCAGATGCTGTCATCCTCCCTGTTGGAAATGGGGGCAATATATCAGCCATATGGAAGGGATTTAAGGAGATGGAGGAAGCCGGAATAATAAACAAACTTCCCAAGATGGTGGGGATACAGGCTGAGGGAGCATCTCCTCTCGTCAGGATGTTCAAGGAAGGGGGAGATTTCAGGCCTTTTGAGAGGCCTGAGACAGTAGCAACAGCCATAAGAATAGGAAACCCCGTGAACTGGACGAAGGCA
>NZ_RCOS01000143.1 GCF_003947435.1 Candidatus Methanodesulfokora washburnensis | reverse complement strand
CAGCCTTCAGCCCAGCTCTTCTCAAGGCTTCTATGATAAGGGGCTCGTAGCACTCCTTATAGATGTCAGTCCTGAACCTGACAAGGTCGTCCACATCAAGAAGAGGCTTAATTGTGAACGGTTCTGGGCTTAAGCTGTTCAATACTGCAATGACCTCCCTGAGCTTATCTGTTGATCCTTCTAGAAAATAATCACCTTCCACAGAGCCCCAATCAGAATTTAATCCAAGAATCCAGCCTCCTATGTCAATCCTATAAACGCCAATCCCATGCCAAGGCCTCCAATAAGACATGACAACTGGTGGCAGCTCACAAATCCTGTCAAAAGCCTCTGCAATTTTGCTAAACGGATGCCCTGCAGCTAATAGCCTTCTTCTGATCTTTGAATCCGCCCACCTTCTTGTTCCTGCTTTTATCTCCTCGCTCAAATAGATTGGTTGCGGTGCTAGGACAAGTGGATGCGTAAAACCCGACTTATTTGCGTAATCATCGAATATCTCCTCATCAGAGGACATTAACATCCTTCCAGCCTCCTTGAGATATGCATCGCAGTTCTTCAGCTGATCCCTGCTTTCAGAGAGTTTCTTCAAGATGTTCTTTACGCTTCTTACTCGTGACAGCTCCCTGCCTAAAATGGGATTTTCCTGGGAGATGAAAGTGCTGAGGATCTTCACACCAAGATAGTTCACGAAGCTGTCCTTTGTAACTCCGATAAGCAGAAGCTTACGTTCAGCTGCGAGCTTGTAAAGATCATAAAATGCGTTTAAGTACTCCGCATAAGCCTCAACTTCCTGATCCCCAAGTTTTACCAGAACTGGAGGGATTATTGGATAAAGATCGCCATCACATAAGGCCATTTGCACTTCACTATAGCTTTCTAGAGCTCTTTTTAAGCATTTAAACTCCAGAGCCCTCATGTAAAGTGAGATACGCTTAAGCCCATGCCCAACCCTAACATCTACATCGCAGACGTCCCCGATCAGGCTATTATGACTGTAAACATTGGCAATAGCCCTAGCTACAGCAGCTCTAACTCCACCTCTGAAAGTTGTGTGAGCATAACTGCCGTCAGCTACAACAAAGCTAGGCAATTCCTCGCTCTTGCCATCAAACTCATGCCAAAAGGAAAGGTAAACATCCCTAAAGGAATCGTCAAAGGCTATGGATATAGAACTCAGCTTGGAAATCTCTGTCAGAAACATCTGGAAAAATGAATCCTCGGCCATTTCCAGCACACCTCATTGCTTGTAATCTTTATTCGTAATAGTATAAAAAATAATTTAAGGGAGAAGAGAGAAATTAGAAGAAGCATCTGTTATAACCCTGACTTCCTCTTTGTCTGACAGCCTAGTCAGCACTATTGTCATTCCCTTGTTTTTGGCCATCTCAAGAAGATAATTGATTATCCTCTCCACTCTAGACCTATCGAATCCAAGAATTACCTCATCCACAAGGAAAAGCGGGATATCCGGAAGGAACGCCTCCTTAAGTGCTATTTGAATGAGCAAGGCCAGTGCTGCCCTCTCTGAGAGGCTGAGTGAAGTCAGCCTCTGGATCTTCCCCTCTCTCTTCACTATGAGCTCTAGGGTATTGGGATCTATCATAGCATCAAGCTCAAACTGTAGATCCCTCAATAAACGTGAGATAGCATCATTGAACCTCTTAGCAAAGTCCGCTTTTTGCCTCTCAATTTTATCCGTGAGATGTTCTATGAGCTGTTCCAATGACTTGATCAAGTAAGGGCAGATCTCAACAGCTTTCTCAACGGGTACTTTTGTACTTGCTATCTCTAGATGCTCAGGGGATCCCAATTCCCTCTTAATTTCATCCAGTTTTCCCTCTAGTGTATCCCATTTCTCTTTTAATTCGCCTAGTTTTCCGGATACCCTTCCCAGCTCATCGCTGATATCCTTAATCGACATCTCTAGGACTTTAAGCTCATTTAGAATGTCCTCTCTCTTCCTCTTAAACTCCTCTAGCTCGATTTCACGTGTCTTTGCAATAGGTTCATATGGTTCGGTTTCTCTTTTGATCCTCTTTATTTCACTATCAAGATAATTAATTTCGTAGCTAATATTATTCTCTTTATTTCTTAACTTTCCTGATATCTCCAATGCATTCGTTAGCTTATCCCTCTCATTCTGAAGGTTCTTAATCTCCCTCTCCAGTTTCTGAAGTTTACTTATGACCTCTGAAAGCTGCTCTTTTACATAGGCTGGGTCTACAGTCGGGCTACCACAGATAGGGCACCTCTTTACATCTCCTTTGATAACTTCAGCAGCTGTATCCAAAAGTCTCTTCATCATGTCCCATTTCGAATACTCAGAGTCTAAACGCATAACTTCTCTTCCTCATGTACGCCTCTTTCTTTATCCCCCTCCTCCTGTCCACCTTTCTCACCATTATTTTGGTGTCCTCTAAAACAGCCCTCTCGGAGTGCCTCGGCCTCTTCTCATGGGATCCCGAGTAGGGGATAGCGGGGACAGTGCTGCCCTTATCTCGCATTTCATCGATCTTTGCACCTATGTATGTGAGGCTCAGGAAAAAAGCGAGTAACCCGATGATAATGCCCACATAAATCAAGAGGAAGAGGAAGCTGAATATGAGCGGAGGGAAGACTATACAGGGCACTAAGAAGAAGATCAGGGCTGCTACTACCCACCAGTTCCTCTCCAGCCAGCTGCTCTCCTTTCTCTTGGATCTTCCTCTAGCCACCAAGGTCTTTATCTTCCACGTCTTCCTTATAAACCTATATTCAGACAGGGGAGGTAGTATAGCCTCTATTTTCAGCCGTCTAACGGATTGTAGCAGAAAGGTAGCTGAAGTAAGGAAATGAGGCCGAAACTCACCGTCAAAAAAGTAATAAAACATAACGTGTACATCTACTTGATCACGATGGATAAGGCCATAGAGTGGAGGATACTGCAGTTCCTCCTGGAGAGAGGGGCATTCGATAGGGAGCACGCTGTGAGCAGGAGGGAGGTAAAGGAGAGGTTCAAAATAAAGGAGGAGAGCACTTTATCCCAGAAGATGAGGAAGATGATATACTAAAAAGGATTATTTAACTTTATATCCTATCTTTTTTCTCTCGAATTCACCTGGACGCATGAAATGAAGCCAGTCCGCAATTCTCTGCCTATATTCAACGGCTAAATCTAACGCTATCTTAAGCTCTTCCTCTTTAAACTCTCCATGGGGCGAGATTAGCTTTAGCAAACCACTTGCAATCCTCTTTATTGCTTTTTCATCCCTCCCGGTTACATTTGAAAGCTCAACTTCTTCTGAGATATAGTAATAGAACTCCGTTTTCTTTCTAAGTTCATGTAATACCTCGGCGAAATAGTCAGTCACAAAGCCATAATGTTTTGAAATATAAGCATCTAGCTTTCCTATCTTAGGTACTTCCCAGCCAGGGATAAAGCCGTGTATTCTGTCTATGAATGCCGGATCTCTCATGACCTCCGGAAGGACGTATGTGAAATCTTCTATCGGCATCTCCCCCTTTACGTCCACGTTTCCCATAAACATTAGAGAACATTGGCTTATACCTCTTCTTGTTCCTCTTTCAATGAAACCGCTTTCCATGTAAAGCTTTAGCTTGCCCATCATCTCATCCGCACTAGAAAATTCCACCTTACTTATTTCATCAAATACAACACAGTCCTTTGTTGTTATCTCTCCAGGAATGTTCTTCGCAAGGTTCCATATGAGAACAGCTGGGCTTATCCTTCCTCCTGAAAATATCCTTGTGTAGTGCGACGTGTTAAGGTACGTGTATGTTTTGCCTGTGTTCCTTGGTCCAAGCTCCATCATGTTAACATTTGGCTCTACTAAGGGGATAAGCCTAGATAGAATGACAAGCTTTTTCCTCCAAGGTAAGGGTTCAGGGTTAAATCCTATGGTACTAATAAGAACGTCGATCCATTCATTGGTCGTAAACTCCCTTCTACCATCCATGAAGGCTTTCATATCGAGCTTAGCTATTTGAAATGGAAGAAAGTCCACAACGGTCACGTAGCCTTCCTCAGTATCTGAAATATATTGAAGCTTGGCCAAACCCCAAAGGCCCTGTCTGAGGAGATTTTCATATTTCTCAAGAAGTTCGTCTGTGATTGCACATTCTAACCCCAGATTCCAGAGAAAGGCCCTGTGCGTTCCTGAAGAAACGTCCGTGAAAACCTTCACCTCATCTATAACCTTGTACTCACCCAGTTTCATCAGGTCATGAAGAACTTTATCCCTATCCCTGGGCTCGGGAAAGCATCTGAAAACTAGATCGGCTATCTTCTCTAAATCCTCCCTGGTAGGTCTCTCCTTTCCAAGACTTGAAATTAGATATTCTGATATAAACCGTGGGAGCCTAGCAACTTCCTGGTACAGCACAACGTCCTTCCTAACAACAACGTCGCCAAAAACATACCTCAGCTTTGCATTAAGCTCATCCATACCCATGATTAGACACCTAAGTCTTCGATTTTAAAGTTCCTCTCAGCATGCTTAACTTCAGGGCCCTTTACGTAAATTGTCAGTTCCTTCTCAACTTTCTTTGGAACATCCTTTATAACGTACTCAAAAGTAAGCTTAACCTTATACTCTCCAGCTTTTAAGCCTTCAAAGCTTAGCGGGAATGATACCTCGCCTTTAACCTCTTCAAAATTCCTCTCGACCGTGCGGTTATCGAACGTCGTAAGTTTAATGTAAACGTTCCTTAAAGGCTCCTCAAGCGGATTAGAAATTACAACATCAACATTGAAGGGCTTTTTCTCTTCAACGACGTTATTTCTTAAGGATACATCTGGCATGCTTGGTGGAAGTTCAACAGTCTCCTCAAACTCTTCCTCATACTCCTCACCTTCAAGCATAGCTAAACACTTCCTAATCTCTTTAAGCTCGTCTTCGGATATACTATAGAGTTGTGCAACGAGCTTGTCTATCTCCTCCTCAACTTTCGCTAATTTTCCTTTATCTCTATCCGCAATTTTATGGGCAATTTTGGACAACTTCACTAGTTTTGAGTGAATATCATCTGTTTTGACATACTTAGGGATGTAAAAATGCTCTAATACATGAGGATCGGGATGAAGATGAACATATGACGTCACTAATCGTGAAATCATGGAATTTAGGATAGCACAAAGATAATATGCCTCGTCCTCATTAGATAACGGAACATATACGCAAGTATAGTCGGGAAGAGGGATTTTTTCACCAATTTGTTGATCTTTCAACGTTGTAATTACTGCAGCATTTATTCGGGTGCCCACTTCTCTCCATACAACCTTAGCTGGAGCAAAAACTCGATCTTCCATTCGGTAAATAAAGTAAAAGGGCTGACCTTTGCCATAATTCTTATAATTGGCAGCGCTTTCCAACTCATGTTTAAAATTGAAATAAAAGGAAAATGCACGTGGATAATTAATTTTAGCCTTATGTTCAGGTAAGATTTTTCCAGATTTAGGATCATAGATGATTACTGAATAAGTTTTCCTCCACTTTATCTCATATTTTCCAACATCTCTACCAAGAAGTACTGGATAAACAAGTTCTGCTTCGACTTCTTGAATTACTTTTTTACTAATCTGCTTTTTAGCTCCCGACCACACTCTGTTCTCTATAATCACATTGTTTCCGACTTTTCTTAAGACTTTAACAATGAATATCTCTCTTGGTGTAAGTCCAATACCCTCATATGCCCTATAGGGCGAAATCCGTATAGCTTTTCGTAACTTTTCGTGAAGTCCCCTCTCTAATGGCAATAAAGGTGAAGTGGGATGTGCTATTGGCTCGGCATACAGACATATCCTCGTGGTTTGTGCTAATACTTTGTCTAGAGACATTGACTGGTCGATTCTCATAGTTTCCTCATCCTCCACTTAATGTACTGAATAGGAAATGATGTTTTTTCGCCTTTTTTTATAATAAATACCGAGGTTCTATTTTGAGCCCCCTCAAAGGGTAGCAACTCAACTAAGTCATGTATTTTGAGAACCTTAAGAGGAACACCACTTGGTAACAAGAATCTTCTGAAACCCTCTCCTGCTATGGATACAAAAACTGTTTGTGTAATAAGAAAGCCGAAATAACCTCCTTCCTTTAAATATCGATCCATCACTATATAGCTGAACAACATCGAATGATCCAGTTTTACTTTTGCTTGTATCTTTTTAGGCATTAAGTTATACATGTTATAGAGGGGCTTAATTCGCTCCCTGTAATCTTCTGGCAAATTCTCCCAAGCAATCCAAGGAGGATTTCCTACTATATAATCGAATTTCCCTACGAAGAAAGGTGCAAAGGAGTTCTTTAGGATCCTAGTCCACACTCTGTTTTTACCTTTTTTCTCAAGTTCTGATAACATCATAAAAAGCCCTGTAAGAATCGAAGCCTCACCCTCTTCAAGGCTTACTTCCTTTAGTAATCTTCCTTTAAACTCGTCTAAGCTATAATTTTTCCTCACACCCTCCTCTATCACTATTAAAGCTTTCGCTAGCAACCCTTTCTCCACTATACTAATTGGAACACTGAACTCTCCCACAGCCGTCTTCAGAATGTACGCTGCTCCTGCAAGCGTTTCCCTCCTTTCTACAAGTATTGAATCAGCCAGATAGACAGGTATCTCTATCGGCTCAGCTCCTTTTTCCCTAAGCATATCGCTTAGAGCTATGAGATAGTTTGTTCTTGATGCAACTACAGCTAATGGATTCAAGTCAAAGCCTACAACATTCTTTGTTATTTTTCTTAGCGCCGCACCTTTATCTATCCAGTGCTCTTCAATGTACTGCTTAAGTCTACTTATCGCTAAGACAAGGAATGTTCCACTTCCGCATGCCGGATCGAGGAGTCTGAGATCAAGGGGAGCTAGAAGATCATTCTTCTCTTCCCTGACTTTCTCAAAGGTTTTTAGAGTCCATCCAACCTCATTTAAAATTAGCTCTGCAAGCCAGTCAGGGGTATAGTACTCTCCCAGGTCATGCCTAATCTTCTTTGGAACCAAGTTCTGATACAATCTCTTGAAAAGATCTCTAATCCTCTCAGGCTCAAGCTCGGCGGCAGTAGGATCATAGTCTGAGAGCCTGCTTATAATGTCAATTACACATTTTGCTACCTGTTCATCCCATTCGTCTAAATACCATGCGAAATAGTCCGCCTCCATGAAGTTCACTATTCCAAGCGTAACGAAGATCCCTCCTTCCTCAAGCTCTTCTAGCTCTTCCTTTAATCTCTCATGCCCTCTGTAGTATGCATCTTCTAAGACCCTCAGATAAGACCAAAGCTTAGGAGCTATGCATAGGGCTGCAACCTCAGCCGCTAGAAGCTTCATTATCAATGCATAGTAGGTGTGTAGGGCAAACAGTAATTTCTCTGGATCCGCTTTTCCCTTGCCAAACCCATAAATTTCCTCTAGTCCTCTAATTTTCTCCGGGCTGTAGGCACATACCTGAGAGAAAACCCTTCTCCAATCCTCAAAGAGGGTTTGAGTTCTAGGCGATGTCCCCAGTAACTTACTGTAAAGGGTTTTAATGCTCTCCCTAGCTACCTGGCTTTCAGGTCCAAAGTCTTTTAAAAGCTCCTCCGCACTTAAGGCCTTCCTTCTAAGCCCTATAATGGCTTCAATGAGCTTTGCTACTGTGTTCTTATTGATATCGAATGGTCCCTTGCTTTCAAATCCCTTTATTGCCTCCCTATACCTCACAAAGCCTATCTTATAGCCATCTAGGACCACACCAAAGTAACGTGGAAAACGAGCCTCAACCTCAGCATGATCCCTAATATAGCTTTTAACCTGCTCCACTGCTTTTTCAAAGCCGCTTTTAGTTTCAAATGTTTTAGGCTTCTCGTACTCTATTATAAGGTGGCCATAAAGCGCATCCGGTCTAATCCCTGAGACAAGTGTAACCTCATACCTTGCCCTTGGAGGTCTCCATGAGGCATATGGGATTTCGGTTTTCTCTACCTCCTTCAGTTTTTCAATGACCTTGCTTTTGAGGATGTATTCAACACCTTGTTTTAGATCTTCCTCTGTTATTGATTCACGTGCAACCTCCTGAATTTCTTTCGCAATTTCCTCAGCATCCACAGAAAAAGCTGAGCTCGTTTCTCCCATCAACTAACTCGAGTAAACAAACACTATTTAAACTTTACCTATACCAAAGACTGATGACAGTGATACCTCAATAGACTGCATATAGCATCTCAGAAGATAAATTATTTATTTTTCTTCCACCAAAAATCAGGGTGTTATATTGAGCGAGATCATGGGTGTTATATATCCTGTTCCCTCTAACCTGCTGCAGAGGATATTTACCGGAAAAGACGTGTTCATAAAGCACCCAACATGCTTCAAACAGCTTAAGCCGGGGCAAAAGATCCTTTTCTACTCATCCCACGAGATAAGGGGCATTGCTGGAGAAGCTACGATAAAAAGGATCGAGATGATGAAGCTCGACGATATATACAGGAAATATGGAGAGAGGGTTTTCATAACAAGGGAGGAAGCAAGAAGCTACTCAAGGCCTCTAAAGGACAGGAAAAGGGGAGGAGCATACAGGGATGTGACATTTCTGGTTTTAGAGCTTGAGAACATAAGGAAATACGAGAAAGTAGTAAAGCCGAAGAGGTTCATAACAGTGGGAGGAAAGTATCTAACAAAGCAGGAGTATGAGAGCATAATAAGGTCTCAGTAATTTGTCGAAAAGTTTTTCTAAGTTCTGCCCCGTTTATTATCAATGCCCAATGTATTTCTAGCTCCAGGTTCCGCGGCTCGTATACAAAAAAGTATAAAGGAAGGAATTTCTCTTGAGGAAATAAATCCGAAAGAACAGAATCTCATCAAGTTAATTGGAAAAATAAGTCCTCCTATCAAAATGTGGGGAGTCAAGCAGTCTGCCAAGAACATAAGGATATGGAAGGATGTTAAGGAAGGGGATATTATTCTCTTCTACGGTGGGGGCAAGTTTATCTTCAGAGGGGATGTAGCTTTCACCTATCCCTTGAAGGAGTCAGAGGAACAGCTGAATGAAGCAAGAAGGATAGCTGAGATTGTGTGGGGAAGGGATGCAAGAAACAGGGAGACATGGCCTTACCTCATATTTCTATCTAAAGCAGAGGAGGTGGATATTCCGCTGGATCAGTTGAACAGAGCGGCCGGTTATAATGAGGAATATGTTGTGCGTGGATTTACAAAAGTAAAAAATCCTGAAGGTGTTCTCAGTTTTCTTGGGGAGAAACAAAAGGAAGAGGTTGTGCAGAGCAAGCATGACATAGCAGCCAAACTATTAGGTAATATTAAAAATTTAGAACAATCTATAGAGGAACTTCTTGAACCAGCCAAGCCATCATTTCCTATAACTCACGAATGTGCCGAGATGCTTTTGCTGGAAATAGGCAGGCTACTCGGTTTTGAGGTTTATACGGCAGATTCCTCAAAAGAGTGTAATGGAATTAGGCTTGAGGATCTTGCGAGTATGAATAAGGATGAGTTAAGTGGTGATATTGGCAAAGAGATTCTTGATCCTTTAAGTAGGGTAGATGTTCTGTGGAAGTCAAAGATCGGCTTTTATGCATTCGAAGTGGTTATTAGTGGTAATATTCAGGAGGCTTTATTAAAATTTTCTAAGATTAGAGCACTTATTCATACAATGTTTGTAGTAGCAGAGGAAAATAAAAGATATAAATATGAAGAAGAGATAAAATCACCAGCATTTGATATAATAAGAGAAGAATGCAGGTTTATATCATTATCTCAGCTAGTTAAAATGTATGTACTAACTAAGTTATGGAGAGCTGTTGCAGAAGAGTTCCGACTAAAAGAGCTTCAACCGCGCACGCAAGGGGGTAGATAAGGAGAATAAATCCCTTTATAAGAGGTTCAAAAAGTTATATTTCATGCTCTGTTTCGCTTGTAGATGCCTTTAGGCTTAATTGGTTACATGAGAAATCTAATGTCGGTAATTTCTATCGGGCCTTTTACTATTTCTTTCTTTAGGTAGGGGGCCATATTCGCAGCTCTGTTAGAATATTTCAACGTTATTGGGGATCTTACCGAAACTTCTATCGTGTTCCAATCAAGCTTTGTCATGGCCATAATTTGCTCAGCAATCTCCCTCAGGTTATGCTGAGTTGTGTTCTTTTCAAGCACTATCTCAAGAGGTCTTGGTGTTCCAATTCCGCTCCATAGCCTTAATCGATTAGGACTTAATATTGAGTGCCCTGTTGTGCTTAATATAGCTCTACTTTCATTGGTTGCATCGAATATGATTGTTCCGCGAATGGGTGTAAAGTCTCCTCCCTTCATGCGATAAATTCTATAAGGATTTGTTCTTTCAATGTGAACTAAGCAATAGGGTATTCCCTTATTTTGGCACACATTTTCTATAGCTTCTTTTTCTTCATCATGAAATGGAGCACTTTTATGAAAAATTATCTCATGTGGATTATAAACTCTTACCAGCTCGGTGAGAATTTTCTCAGCATCTTCTCTTGGAATATATAGCCCTCGAACACTCTTTATCTCATTAGGAGAACTATACATTCGTATTTTACCTTCCAAATGTTTTCCAAATTTATCAAAGACTTCCATTACGCCATAATAAATGTTCTTCGATTCGTGATCTAGGTGGAAAGATATTCCTACGAAGAGACTATGCGTCTGCGTTAAGGAATTCTTCAGAATCCATGGTATGCCACCTCCCTTTGTGTATAACGCCACACCAATATTCATTAGTGTAAATTCCAAAGGTTCCTTCTTCAAAGTTTTCTCTAAAATCACTTGAAGAGGCATACTTTTTTGTAAGGCAAGTGCTTTAAATTCATAGTAAAATTTGCTCAGTAACTCAGGAACTACCAGCAAGGTAACCGTTTTATCAGTTTTACCACTACCCTCAGAGAAGACCCGAAGTAAGCAATTCTGAATAGCCTCCCTCGAAGGATTATCGAGGTATATAATGTCAGATTTATCATCAAAGGAAAGCTCAGCACCAGTTACCGTCTGAAATCCTGGCCAGCGCGTATAATTCCCATAAAAACCATCTCTTAATTTTTTGAAAAAGTTGAGAAAGTCTTCCCTTGTGGACTCATCTATTATTGCCTTTATATGTAACTCTCTAATGGATGCTCCGTATCCGTAAGCTTTTAGCCACATTATGTCTTTTGGATTCCCTGAGAAACCAAGCTTGAATCGCAGATTAGGTTCCTCAATTATGTTGAAGGAGAGAGAGACTTCACTTCCCATTTCTTCTGCACTGGGAGAAACTATATACATTTCTTTAGAGAAAGAAAGGCAATAATCATCGCAGAATTCTAGTTCGATGATTTCATCTCCGAAAAGGATTTCGATAAGCTTAAGCGTTTTCTTATATCTGTCTTTTGGACGTAGTAGTGCTTTCTGGACGTATAGTTCCCTTAACTTTGCATCAATATCCTTTTTGTTAAGAAAGTGCTTCTCAGCTGCTGACCAGAGAGGAGCGTAAACATCAAGCCACAATCTCAAGCTATTTCTAGAACTAACTTCGAACATATATTTTAAACCGAAAATTACTGTTACATTTTCTCCCAATTCTAGATAAAAATCTCTGTAACTTTCGTAAGCTTCAGGAAGAGCTCTCTTTCTTTTCCCAATAGGAGCACGCCATCCTTTTTTGTGAAGGATTCCTTCAAAAGATGAATATAATAGGTCTCTAATGATCTTCCCCTCCCTTTGAGGCGATAAAATGACTTCTTCAGGGGGTTGGCTAACAATAATAGATTCTTTTTGTAGTTCTTCTATTACCTTTTCAGGCTCTCCCTTGAAATACAGGAATCCGTTGCTAAAACTGCAGTCGGCAACTCTTTTTTGCGAGAGCTCCCTTATCTCCTGAGAAATGACCCTCGGATCAGCTACTATTGGTATCTTCCAAACCTTAAAATTTTGCAAAGGTGTTTCAAAGACATTCAGCAAAACACTCATACTCTTATGACCTCCCTTTCAGAAATGAAATGACAATCTTTCTTTGATATCTTTAATCATCTCAATCAGATCTTGGCGAGATATTTGGCCCTTCCTCCAAATATGTGTGATAAAAATACTGATAAACGGTAGGCAGAAAGCATAGTAGTAAAGGTAAAGGTAAGGATAAGATGAAATAATTTGAATGATATCTAGATGATTAAACCGTAAATTGTTAATGGAAATAACAGCATAAAAAGTGCAAAGGATATTAAAATGAATATCATTTCATATTTTCTAACTCTGCGGTATCCTTTTACCTCTGCACGTATTTGTCTGTAAGCGTCAGCTTCCTTCTTTGACAACATGAATGGACTTAGGTATCCCGCCTCATACAATGCTAATATCATTTTAGAGATTAAGTCTGGGCGTAGGAAAAGCGAGTTAGTAACTCCTGAATCGAGAATTATTTCACTGTTTCCGATATTATTTACAAAACGATAATTTTGTTGTTTATATACTTCAAAATCTATGGTTGAGTCTCTTAAAACATTCACAATAGAGGGATGATTGCTTAGGATTAGACTATTTTCCTCTATAAAGTCCCTCAGGTTTTTCGCAACCTCTTCCCTCTTATCTTTACACCACTCAACTAACGGATGATCTCCTAAGCTGGTTGCCTTAGAAACTATGTATAGGAAAAGAGCTAGCTTTTCGTGATCATCCATGATGTATTCCAATAAATACTCGTTTTTGTGAATTTCCTCTAAGGTTTCTATGTAAAATAGGTCGCCGATAACTGCTGAGAAAAAGGCAACATATATCACGTCAGCAAGGTAATATGCTGGATCTTTAAAGCCTGACTTCCTAATTTTAATCATTACTTCTTTAATCTTTTTCTCCATCTCTTCATGTTTAAGATGTTTTAATAGCAAGAAGGTTGCTCCAATTAGTTCGCCGGTCTCACTAGTTTCCGAGTTTACAGTTAAGATTTCACATATTTCGTCAAGACGCTCCCTTGATAGTCTAAGGTTTTCTGCACCAATGAGATAGATGGATAAGGCAATCCCGACAGCTCTCCTATAATCAAACAAGAAGCTGTTCAAATCCTTAGAATTCATATTACCAAGTAATGAAACTACTTGACGAGCTTCGTCGTATAGATACTTATAATTTCTGCCAATATCTTTAAGCGCAAAAATCCCCCATGCAACATCATAAATATTGCGAGTCTTATCCTGTTCCCTCTCAATCCCATGCATAAGCAAGGCTATTAAACGTGATTCTAAATTACACGTATCCTTTGATGATTTTGATTCCAGCATCTTCACAGCTGAAATTCTATCATCTCGTTCACATTTAAGTCTTACCTGCAAAGGAAATAAATATCTTGCGACTCTACTACTTTTCCAACAAACTGGCACACCTACCATTGAGGTAATATACCTCATTGGTTTCATAAAAATTTTATGTTTCTAGCTTAGAAATCCTACATGTTACCTTTGAGAAAGAAGCCCAGTTATGTATAAAATTTTTTCTTCTAGCACTCTTTGGAGATCCCTAAAGAGAATTGATATAAAGTTGAGCTATATTGGGCTCGCAACTCAGTTTTATATAACTTTACCCTGACTGTAGCACACAGAATCGCATTGATTCCTCCTTTGTTTAATAGATTGTGCTTCCCAAACACAAAACTCTAGATTATCGATAACATCCCTGTCACAGCACACATGTTGTTAAATGTACCTACCATGAAAAAAATCATTGGAAGTGTGTTTCTCTTTTATTCTCAAGCTTAGAGGAAATATTACCAAGCGCGGTCCACAAAGCAGGAGTATAAGACACAATAGGGTCTACGCATTAATTTGCCGAAAAGTTTTTCTAAGTTCTGTCCTGCTTACTATCAATGCCCAATGTATTTTCAGAGCTTCCAAAGGTTTCATTTAAATTCTCCCTTGATGTGGCCACTGTTTATGCGATAGAGATGGCTTTACATGCCCACAAAATAGAAATGAGGGTAGAAAAACAGCCCTTTAGCGAAGAACTTCTTGAAGAATGGCGGGAAGCATTATCGTTACCAAATCTATTCTGGCATCTGAGGGCATTTACATGCGGAAGGGGGAATTTTAACGCCAAAGTTAAGCGATTAGGAGAGCACATTATCCTCCCACTCCTGCAGAAGAGCATGAAAATCTATGAGGATCACTGGAAGGCCATCCTACCTTCCCTGAGAAATAACGTCTCCCCTCTCTTACAAGCATGGAAAATTCATGGAAGGGAGATTCTCAAGGGGATATGCTCGGCAAGCAGGCTTGAATGGAACATCAAGGAGATAAAGGTATTCTTTGTGGAGCCTATTGCCGGTGGGAATGGCTCAGCGATGGGTGATGCCTTCCCCGAAGAGGGATCAATCACCTTTGAGGCTGCCAAATCCCCGCTGCCGGTATGCTTGCACGGTTTCACGCATGAAATAGCCCATCTGAACACCACAGACATAATATATCAGGAGGATATACGCAGAAAGGTCTTGGCTGAATGCGCAAATGAGTTAGTAGCTCAGCAAGCCCTAATTGAAGCCAAAATACTGAACAAACTCGATTTTGACGATCCCATCAGGGATATAGAGGTGTGGAAGACGGAATCGAGGCAGGAGTTCCTATACGATCCGGAGGAGCTCAAGCAGATCGTGGAAAACTGGTGGTTCGATCATCTTGAATCTAAGAAGAATTTACGTGAATCCATCAAGGATCTTTTCGAGGAAGCTTTACCCAAAATGCCGTTAAAACAGTAAGCTGAGTTATTGCCAGTATCAGAGATCGGAAAACTCTCGACAGCTTCAGTGAAAATTCTACATTATTTTTCTGCTACTATCAATATGTAACATTTTGGATTTTCAAAATTTACCTCGAAGATCGATGTCTTCTCCCTCCAAACATCTCTTTCAAAACCGTATTTCCTCACATGAACAATGCTGAACCCTGAATTCGCTAAAATCCGCCTGAACTCCTCCTCGGTGTAGAAAAAGTGCGTTTCCCTCATCTCCTCCTTCCACCTTGATCCCTTATACTTGGTCAGAAATTCAAGGCAATCCGATATATCCATGCTTATCCACTCGCCCTTCATCTCATACCTCACTTTTCTCGGGGCGAATTCCTCAACAAATCTCTCAAATTTCATCCTGTAAACATCCTGCTTTATCCTGAACTCAACTTTTCGGGGATTGGGTTTAAGGTGATCGTAGACTATTAGAACCCCATTGTCCTTTAGAATTTCATGTGCGTTATGTAAAGCTCTTTCAACGCCCTCATCGCCCTGTGAGGAGTAAACTTCATGCAAAGAGAATTTGAAAATAACGGTATCAAAAGATGAGGATGGGAAAATCCTCTGCGTTATATCTCCCTTTATTAATATAACATTTTCCAGTTTTCTTTTATTAGCAACCTCTAAACTATCCATCTCATGATCCACTCCAACGATTATGCTCCTTGGAAAAACCCTGGAGAGGACCGATAATGTGGCACCGGTGCCGCAACCGAGCTCAACAATCCTACCCTCCTTAACATATGGGATGATGCGCTTCGACCTTCTATCGCTGAAAAACTCAGCAGCTTTTCCCATTACTGCTCACCAGTTCCGCTCATCATTGAAGGTTAACCTCGATAGTGCAGTGCACAAGCATACTTAAAATTAACTAATTTCAATCAACAGTTCAAAAACTCCTGCTATGAGTGTAAATAATTTCAAAAATCATATAAGCATGGAAGGGATAATAGCCAGATGTCCATTTAAATTTGGAGAGGACCAAGCTTTGTGATGGCGAAGGAGGATGACCCCATATTTAACCCCTTGAACACCATTCGCTATGTTGCAGAGAAGAGGGGAGTCTCAATAGATGCCCTGAAAATCCCGGAACGCCTGCTTTTAACCTATCAGAGAAGCGCATTTGAGTGCGCAAAGAGCCTGATTAATGGCAGATCTGTTGAATGGATTTATGGTGAAGCTCAGCCATTCTGCATCGGCGAATTTAACAATGTGGAGATAGGAGTTGGCCGTTTCTGGATTGGAGCACTTGCTGCGGTCGTCACACTTGAAGAAGCTGTTGTTTGTGGGGCAAAAATAATCATCGAGGTCGGCTTAGCTGGAGGTTTGCAGGAGTTTCTGAAACCAGCCGACATAATCGTTGTGACAGAGGCAATTCGCGATGAGGGAACCTCCTATCATTATCTTCCACCGGAAGTGAAAGTTGAGTCCTCCCAGAGATTGAGGGAGATGTTAATTAAGTGCTTAAATGAGGGAGGAATCAGGCATTTCGTCGGCCCTGTTTGGTCCACTGACGGCGTTTACAGGGAGACATTGGGCAAGTTCCGCAGGTTCAGGGATAATGGCGTTTTAGCTGTGGATATGGAGACATCAGCTATTTTCGCTGTTGCAAAATACAGAAATGTTGAAGCAGCCTCAGCTCAGGTCATCTCAGATATTTTGACAGAGAAGGGATGGCTCCAAGCCTTTTATGAAAAATCGGTTAAAGAAAGCATGGAAGTTCTGCTAAAAGCTGTCTTGGAAACTCTTTCAAAGAGCTGAAACCGAAGCTATTGGTTTCGTTACCTTTCACGAGATGAGGAGTTTCACAGTTCAAGATGAAGTATGAATAACTGGATAGAAAGTTCGGCTCGAAGTCGAACTTATGGTGCTAAAAGATGGAAAATCTAGCAAGCACGCATTCTGATGAGAAACTTTCCCTCGGCCAACAGTCAAGATACTCAGACAGATACACGCATTATTATTCCTCAATTTTTGGACCATAGACTAGGCCGTGTTTCAAAGGGTACACTGTTATAGGAGGACTTCCTATTAAAGCTTTCATTGGTATAATTAGTTCATCAACAAACTTGAAAAACTTACGAGCAGTCTTGTAGAGATCGAAGGCCAATTTTCTTTCTTCACCTGACAGCTCTTCTATGCACAATCCCAGCTTTTTTGCCTCATCTAGGTGAATTACTTTACCATGATAGCTGTACTCGCTTACAAGTGTATATGCAACACTATCTGCATCGGAAGACTGTTGCATAACACTACCTTCAGGTTTAATGGAGCTCTGCTTGAACATTTTGTTAGAAAGAAGCTCTACTAGTAGCTTTCTCACATGATTAATTAGTGAATCATAATGTCCGAGCTCTGTTATGGGGATTCCGCTGAGGGCTGCCTCAGCAAACGGTTTAACTATTGAGTTTACTGCTTCACTTATTTCATAACCCTTTCCAGCAATTTCTCTAAGGAGATCTTTTATAACCCTGTCACGAAATATTTCCAGAGTCTGCCCAAAGGAATCCCGTACAACTTTTGCTGAGACCCAAGTCCTTGTGCTCTCCACGTATACCTGCGGATCCACAGGGCCCAGCTCTGAAATTGGTGTCATGATTATCTTATCACCTGAGCATGCCAGAAGTGTGCCGGCAGACTTGGCCATCCTAGGAACTATGAAAGATAGAGTTCTCTCTCCTGCAAGCTTTTGCAACAGGATCCCTATATGATAAGCTGCATCTGCATCCCCTCCTAGAGTGTGAAGAATCACATCAATCCCTTCTTTGCTTGATAGATCGTGTTCCTCAAGGAAAAACTCTAGATCATCGACAACATCCCTCGTGATAAATGCATCATCATGAAAAATCATTAGAATAATGTGTTTTCCTCTTTTATTCTCAAGCTCAGAGGAAATATTATCAAGCTCAGATAGATAGTCCAAAGGCCCCCTTGAAGTACTTTCACTCATTCTATACACCTTTCAGCTTGTACATCCTTCTCCAGCTCTCAACTCTCTCCCTTATTGCGCTGTTCAATGCAAAAGAGGGGAACTTCATGTAGACATAAGCAAGCAGATAGGTGATCGGCACGCTGTTATAGGACCTGATTCTTCTGCGCATCTCGGCCGCTATAATTTTGTTCCTTGCTGAGATATCCTCGAATACCCTTCTACCCCGATCCATCAGGCTATCGGATGCCGTTATTATCTTGGCCGGATTCTCCTGCATGAAGCTGTAAATAGGATCGCTGAACTCCTCTATTTTGACGAGCCCCTTCTTCTCCAGCTCATCTATGGAATCAGCTAGCTCACCTGACCAGGGTCCGTATTTGGAGGCGGAGAAGCTGTATCCGTTCAGGCCGAACTCCTCCTGCAGAAGAAAGACTATCTTGTTCAGTCTGGTGACTCCTTTTATCCTGCCACCGCACAGATAAAATACAAGAGCCAGTAGATCCACATTCATCACGAACTATGGAGACTTCTGAGATTTAAATTTTAATGTGGAAACTTTGAGCAAACTTTCAGAAAACTTTCTTCAGAAAAGCTCGAAAATAATTTTACTTG
Organism: Candidatus Methanodesulfokora washburnensis; assembly: GCF_003947435.1. Classification (GTDB taxonomy): domain Archaea; phylum Korarchaeota; class Korarchaeia; order Korarchaeales; family Korarchaeaceae; genus Methanodesulfokora; species Methanodesulfokora washburnensis. The sequence continues at coordinate 12,170 of NZ_RCOS01000143.1, read as the reverse complement.
ATATAGTGTTATGCTATCCCTCAGCATCGGATTCGATCCCGGTTTATGGACTTTGGAATCGGTCTGCAGAAGGACCATAGAAAACAAAAGAGGAAAGGTGGATATCTACATATTTTACTTCGCTGTCCAGTTTCTCCCATTTCATGTGTGGAATTACGAGCCCGTCATCGTATATGAAGATGAGGTAACCTGCCTTTATGATGCCCTCCACTACTACATAGGATGCTCAAAAAAGCCGGAGCTTGTGATAAGCTATCCATGGAGGTCTTTTTATGAAGGATCCACTGAAGAGAAGGTTGAGCTGGATAAAATGCCGCAGAGAGAACTTGCGGATGAACTTATAAAAATCTGGAGATCCAGAGATCACAACCCATTCTCCATGGATGAGATATTCCTGAAGGATCCTTGGAAAGCATTGGATGACTTCAGGAAGGGAAAAAGAGTTAGATTTGGGGAAGAGCAAGAGAGAAAGATAATAACACTTGAGCTTCCTGAATACAGAAATGTTGAAGCTCTATACAACAGTCTATCTCTTGCGCTGGAGACAAACGAGATAATAAGGGGATTCAAGTGGCTTGGAATTCTGGCAGAATATGTCCTGTCATCAAGCATAGAAAAGGAGAGCCTTCAGTCCTTCCTAATGAGAAAATGCATCGCTGAACGTATAGTGCTGGAAGTGGAGAATCTGGCAAGAATCGAGGAAGAGCTAAGATCAATCTACAGCAAAGCGGGAGAAAAATCCTGAAAACCGTGCGCACGCAAATATGATCATTAAAACCTGAGCTGTGGATAATTAGTTCTTTCCAGTTCTTCTTTGACAAAATAAATTTGAAGAAAAATTAATATTTAGAACTAAAGAATTTCAATCTGAGAATCTTTCGTTTTATTTTCTTCTTCATTTTTTTAATTTCAGTATTAAGTTTCTCTCGTTTGCTATAAGCTATAACTGCCGAAATAGATATCATAAGCACTAATGCCCGTAAAGGATATGTAGTGATAAATACGATAGTAACGATAGCTAAGAAAATAACTGTCACACTTCCTGCAAGGAGGAAATACATTTTGAGAAAAAACTTTGATAAATCTTTAAATAGTTCCGAGTATTTTTTCCCGATCACATCTTCTGAAATCCCTAAAACCATAAGATATGCATACAAAAACCAAAAAACAATCGTTATGTCGATTAAACCACTGATTAAGTTAAAATAAGGCCCCCCTGCATAAATAAGAAGCTCCTTATACCCAAATCTAATTGAAACTAGAACAGCCAAGAGACCTAATACAAAGACTCCTCGGATCTCCTCGATCCTTAGCTTATCCTTTAAAGTCTCCTTTTCACTCAACTTCCCCCAAACACATCACATAACTTATTAATAAATCTTGACAACAATCTTGCCCTTGCTACTATCATTCATAGGCTGGATCCTAATCTTTCATCCCTATAAGAAGAGGCATTTGACCACTCACGGATTAGTCCACTACCCATTCCGTAGGAAACACCGAAATAAAACTACTTTCTGGATGAAAAAGAAGGCAGAAGAAAGAGCCTAAGTGTTTTAGTCTACCTTTTGATTCTCGAGGATAAGCTGAGCGAGAGATTGAAAGAGGAATGGGTTAAAGAATCTCAAATCCTATTCCAGAATTGACTGAGGAGTTTCAGGTCTCAGAAAACTTTATGAGGAAGAGGCCTAGACTTAAATTGGAGACCACACAATGAAGCTGAGAAAAGTGACAATTAATAACTATCTGTGTTTAAAGGATGTTACATTATCATTTGGCGATTTAACAATTCTTGTAGGGAGAAACGGATCTGGCAAAACTAGCATTCTAGAGGCTTTATATAGATTCTTTAATGACTTTAGCGCCATAGGAGGTGGTGTGCCTAGTGGTCTAACTGATTATTACTGGTTCGACAGAGATACAAGGGAACCGATAAGAATTTCTGTGGAATTAGAATTAACTGAGGATGAGTTTGAAAAATTTTTCCAGCCTCTTCCTAAAACAGTTCTTGATGCTATCAAAAACCAATTAGGCGAAAAGGGTCTGTTATTATCTATCTCGAGAGAAATTGTTTCGCCTCAAGCTGGATGGAGGACAGAATATCTAAAGTGGGGAGATGTTGAATTAATAAAGGAGGATAAACCTATAGGATTGGATGAATTCTCAAAAATTCTTATTCCAGAAAAAGCAACTCAAGATTTTGTTCTTTATCTCTTTACTCCGCAAGAGATGGCTGGTGATAGATTATTAATAGATAAATCGAAGAAAACGGCATACTTTTCAAATCCACAAATAGATTCGCTGGCTAATATTGGAGTAATTAAGAAATCTAAAGAGGCAATAGGGCAAAATTATAGGGACTGGTGTAATCAACAAGGATTTAAATTAATAGAAAGAGCACCTACTCAAGAGGAGGTTCCATTTTTAATGCAACCCATAACGGCAGATCTATTAAATAATTTACTTGCGAACATTGTTAATAACATTAAAGGAAAATTCAGATTTATCCCAGCGGCTAGAGATGAAAAGTTCGTCGCCGGCATTCGTAACCCTATTGTGGAGAACTCCGTATTATCTTCACAAAGAGCATTATCTTTAAGTACGGCGCGAGAGGACGAACTTAGATGGAGTACCCTTAGGAATTGGATTGAACGATTTTTAGGAAAAAGAATTGACCCTAATCCGACGGAATTATTGGTTGTCGAAAATGGTCTTAGATTACGAATTGGGTTTTTAGGAGGAGGAGAACAGGAGGTATTTGCCTTAATGTGGCATTTGTTAGATAAGGATTTCATTTATGGAATCGAAGAGCCAGAAAATCATTTTCATCCAGACTATTTGAAGAAGCTCTTTAATTTCCTTAAAGAAATTTCGAAAGAAAGACAAATAATCTTATCAACTCATTCTCCTCTGCTTGTTGATAAGGCTAACTTAGAAAATAACTGGATCATTAAGCGAGAGAAAAGAGAAACAGAGGTTAAAAGGCTGGAAGAAAGAGGGGAACTAAAGCTTGTATTAACAGAACTTGGTTTAGTTCCTCACGATGTTTACTTAAAAGATTTCATCTTTTTTGTAGAGGGCGAAACAGAAAAAGAAGTGATCCCAATATTTGGAGAGAAATTGGGATTTAAAGACCTTATAGACAGAATAGCCATAATTCCAATCGGAGGGGAGGGGCAATTAAAAAATTACCTCAGAATGTGGTTAGAGCTATTGAATATCTTTCCCATCGAATATCTTGTGCTTGTAGATAAACCTAGTGAAGGATTAATCCCTAGCCTACTTAGAGAGCTAAGGGAACTAAAAATAGACATTAAAAGATTTTTGGTGTTAGAGAAGGAAAGCATAGAAGATTACTATCCAGTTGAGATGGTTATCAAAGCTCTTAAGGAGTTATTTGGTATTGATGTAGAAAAAATCGACCCCAGTAAACCGAGGGATAGAGAAATAGAGCGAATTCTCGAAGAACATAAGAAAATAAGGAGAGGATGGAAAATTGATATTGGAAAATACATAGCCTCGCAACTACCCGAAGAGCAAATTCCAAATGAGATAAAAGAAGCATTCGAGAGAGCAAAGAAAGCGCTTCTACCTGATAAATAAGTTCTCACTTACAAATTCTTAGTCAAGTAATTCTATTAAGGTAAATAAAATTATATGAAAAATGCTTAAGCACAATCCAACTTTAACTAAGAACCAGAGCTGGAAAAGTAAATTGAATGCGAAAAAGGTTTTTATACATTAAATTCTAGCTTACGATATGTGCATGCTATCTCACTTTGGGAATTGTGATCCAGAGACTGCAAAAAACGAATATTGCATATTTCATAAACCGGGAAAGACCGAAGGGGAAGCGAAGGAGTTTTGGAGAAAGTTTTTTGATAAATTTAAGCCAGAAGAAGCGGAAATAGAGGGAGAGAAAATAAGAAGGCTTGTCTTTAAGAAGGATGTTAACTGTTCAGGTTATGTCTTTCCGATGTTCTTTGGAGAAACTGAAATGGATATAGCACCTTTTCTCTATTTTATTTTCTCGAGGGATGCAATCTTTTCTGAGGCCAAGTTCGAGGGAGATGCGTTCTTCCCCGGAGCAAAATTTGGGGAAAAAGCAGATTTTTCTGGAACAACTTTCTCAGGGAATGCAAACTTCCCTGATGCCACTTTCTCAGGAGATGTATCCTTTTCTAAGGCTAAATTTGGGGGAAAAGCGAATTTTTCTGGAGCTAAATTTGGGGGAAAAGCAAGCTTCCTTAGAGCTGAATTTGAGGGAGATGCAAGCTTTTCTAAAGCCGAATTCGAGAAAAACGCGGATTTTTCCGAAGCTAAATTCGAGAAGAATGTAATCTTTTCTAAAGCAAAATTAAAGGAGAATGCAAATTTTTTCAAGAGCACTTTCTCAGGAGATGCACGGTTCCTTTATGCCACTTTCTCAGGAGATGCAAGCTTTCCGGATGCCACCTTTTCAGGGAATGCAGTCTTTTCTGGAGCAAAATTCGGGGGAGATGCGAATTTCTCTAAGGCTAAATTCGAGAAGAACGTAGGTCTTCGTGGAGCTAAATTTGAAGGAAATGCGGTCTTTTCTAAGGCAGAATTCAAGGGAAAAACAGGCTTTTATAAGGCAGAATTCAAGGGAAATGCATCTTTTTCTAAAGCAGAATTCGGAGGAAATGTGAGATTTTCTAGAACCACTTTCTCAGGAGATGCAAGCTTCTCTAGGACCACTTTTTTAGGGAATGTGCATTTTCTTAATGCCACTTTCTTGGGGAATGCAACCTTTTATGAGGCTAAATTTGGAGGAGGTGTGAGCTTTTTCAGCGCCGCTTTCCTAAGAAAAGCGGGCTTTTCTAAGGCTAAATTTGGGGGAAGTGTAACCTTCTCTGGAGCAAAATTCGAGGAGGATGCGAATTTCTCTGAGATCAAGCTCGAGAAAAGTGCATCGTTATCTAATGCTGAATTTAATAATTCTGTCAATTTCTCAAGAGTTAAATTCCCGAGCCTTAAGGATGGAAATCCCGAGGATCTTCTCTCATATGCCTCCTTCAGAGGGATCTACTTCAGGCATCCTAAGAAGGTTGTATTTGATGGAATAGAGGGAAAAGCGAAAATTTCATTCATAGGCACAGATATAAGCAGAGTTGTTTTCAGAAACTGTAGCTTCGATTTTCTCTTCGACGAATATCTCCTTAAAAACAGAGAAAAGCTCGAAGAAGAGCTGGAGAATGTGAAGGAAAGGATAAACAGGATTAAGAAGAATGAAGGGGGAGAAGATGCAGATGAGGAGCTTAAAGCATTGGAGAATCATCGCATAAAGCTTATACATGAGCTTGAAAACCTGACGCTCGACAATGTCCTCAGCGTCATAAGGATGCTGAGAGACAACTTCGATCACTGCATGAAGTACGAGGAATCAGGGAAACTTTTCGTAAAGGAGATGGACCTAAAAAGGGATTACTTGCTCAAAGGAGGAGAAAAAAGGAAACTCACAGATAAGATATCTGGATATGTCGAGTGGCTTGCCTATTCGCTGTACAGGATCATGGGCCTGTACGGGGAGAGCATAGCTAGGCCTATTTTCTGGGTTCTTGTGACTATAATTATGTTCGGAATTTTCAGAGGTTTATTTTCTCCTCCTCTAATGAAGGGAATCTGGGAGAGCCTTGAGGCATTCATGCAATTGAGGTGGGATGGAAGCTCGCTAACCTTGGTGGAGAGAGCAATATCAGTGTTAAACCTCGGTGTCCTCTATACATCAGCCCAGAGAAAGCTGAAGAGAAGAATAAGGCACTGATCTGAGCTGCTTTTGATTTTTATCCTCATGATCTCCCTAAAGTACGCGTGTTCTGTACGCGAAAATAGGAAACTAGCTGAAACAAGACAGATATCCTAAAAAGATGAAAAACAAAACCAGATAAGGCACTATGAACTCCAGTTCCATATCATAAAGAGCTCTTGCAAGACCACTGCATAATGCGCATGCAGAAAGCCGTTTTATGCTCTCCTAAAATTTCCTTCTCTTCTTTTTCTAAGCTATCAAGATCCAAATGCCAAGAGGAGGCATTTATATCTCGATATTGCATGCGCCGAGGTTATCTTATGACTCCCGTCATTTCTCTGCACGAGATTGGCTATAATTTTTAATATTAGCCTCTGGCATCCTTCAGGGGATATAATGCCCTCCAGCAGAGCTCACAATATCCTAATAATAATTCTATCCTCCATCTGCATGCTTCTTCTCTTGATATACCTGCTCGGATACAGAGTAGATGTCCTATGGATTAAGATCTCTAGAAGCTATCCAGAGATGACCACATTACTTCCCTATGGAATTGTCCTCTTGGAGAAGACAAACAGCTTCAGTGTTGGGGATATCGTCGTTGGTACAAGCGTTCTTGTATCAAAAGAGTCTATTGGATCTATCGAGGTATCAGGTGAGCTTATCCAAGTAAGATCATGCTATACGATCATTAAAATGTTCAGGGAGGACAGCATGCTAATAGCAAGTGGGAAAAGCGATCTCCCATTTGTAACGGAAGGAGGAGGAACCATCCTTTGCAGAGTGGCACCGAATGGGACATGCGTTTACCCACAGGAGAGCTATAAGGTGGTCAAGATAAATGGTCATCCCGTCAGGATAGGGATAATTCCCGGGGATCTTCTAAGTGCTGCACACTTTCTGGAAAAGGTAAACTACCTCTGGGCATATACAGCTCCTTTTGTCATCTTTATCATTCTAGTTCTCCTGCTCTTCTCTTTAATAATGATCTTCAGGCTGAAGAAAGGATATGAGGAGTTGAGGAGGGAGATTGAGGAGATGAGAATGATGAAGACTCTCTTAGAAAGCTGAGGTTTGTAGTGATATTGCTGAACTCTGTTAAATGCAGCAATCCTGAATTTGGCAGATAAAAAAGGCGAAAGTTTGCTTCCTCATTAAGTTTATATTTTATCATTGCCAATACTGGGAATTGAGTGATACAATGCGCACGTGCTTCTTTTGTTAATGTGATAAAATATCACTAACTATTGCCTATAACTTTCATTCCTATATTTTTTAGTATAATCTCTTTTTTATCTAAAATTTCAGAATCAAATGTAACAAAAAACTTTATTAGTCCTTCCTTCATCAATTGACTTGCATATGCGATATGGAGAAGATCCAATGTTCTCAATTTCAATTCAGTAGCTAAATTAATAGCATCGGAGAATTTATGGAAGAGTTTCAAGTGATCTAAATCTGCTAGCTTAGCCTCATCTGAAAATATATAAATGGAAAGAAGCTGGAGAAAATAAGCAATTGTTGACCGTAATTTAATTTTATGGTTTGCTATTTCCTCGATTCCAGGAGGAAGCCTGTAACTTTGAATATTTCTTGATACTGCAGAGTAAAGCTCTACCAGCGTAAGAGTCGAAGCATAAAACTTATCTATTCCATTTATCTTTTTTAGTCTCTCTATAATATTCACAGCTTTATTATGGTTAGGGTCGCCATCGATGCAATAGGAAATAATCACACAAGTATCTAAGTAGGACATTGTTGCTACACCCGTGCTTCTCGGATTATACGTACGGCATCAAATCCTAGTAAAGCTTTTGGTCCTATTTTCGATTTAATCATTATTTTAACTATGTAGTTGATTAATTCGTCTTCGCTGACATTTCTTTCCCCCAGCCATCTAAGCGATAAAATGATTTTATAGTTTTCATATTGTAAATAATCGATGAGTTTTAACCAAAGTTCTAAAGCATCCTTGGCTGGAAGGTCTATCGTGATCATAGCCACAGTACCATAAAGATTATCATCGTATATGTCTACGCTGCAAATGCTTTCTCTTCCCAATAATGCGGCTATTAAACTAGGAATATAGCCTCTTAATACCTGATGAATCGTGCTCACTTCTGGTGGTCTTTCAATCTGCGGGCGCGCGCCATGCTCAGGTGAGGAATAATATGGTGGCTGTTCGGGTTCAGAATTAGGCCTTATTATAAGCTCTGTGTGTGCGCAGGGGAATTCAGGAATCCAATTAGCACTTGACATCTTTACACCCCCTCCAATAGTTTTCTTAAGATGTTTTCTATGTTCTCTATGAAATTTATAAGTTTTGATCTCTCCTCTCTATATACTATTGTAATTCTGTATAAATTTTCTTTCCCACCTACTTTATAGGAACTCCAGATTGGAGATATATTCAAATTGAACCATTTATTTGAAGTTGGCTCTTCGCCCTCACTAACAAGACCTCCCTCCATCAATCTCAAATCAAAACCAAGCAAATCTTTAAAGTCATACCTGTTATCTGTAAATCTGGGTTTTAGTAGTGCCTCCGCTATGATAATCGCTTCACGAGGGATGAGAGCTTTATCGATATCCACATTCATTTCCTTAAGGCAACTTTCGATCTCATCTAACGCAGTAAGAATTTCCTTGGGATTCGGGCTCTCGATACCTAAAGCTCTTCTTCCGAAATCATAATCTACTCTTACAGTTCCTTTACCAGCAATTACGTTTGGAGGTTCGATGAAACTAATAGTAGCTCCTTCAAGTGTCTGCCTAGCACGTGCTGTAATATACCCTCTTCCTGCGAGCTTACTGATCAGCATGGGAATATCAAGGTTGAGCATGAAAACTGTGACAATACGAATCTGTAGGATTGATAACATATCCATTCTATCACCTTCTACCTTATTTATTTTTCTCCTCTATATAATATTAACGCAGAGCAGAGGTTTACACTCGAACTCCTTAAAGAAGGAGTCCAACCAGCGTATTTCTTCTCGAAGCTCCTCTTTCATGGGTTGCAGGGAGGAGATGGAGAAAGTCTTTGAAAATAAAGTAAATCTCAGTTTGGAAACTTTCTCTTGGATACCGGTAAGACACTTATGTGCGCTTTTCATTCGCAACCTCATGTCTATAAAGATTTATATATACAGTTGATATCTACACTTGTGATGGGAGATTTTCTCAGGAAGATGAGATTTTCTCACGATCCCTTGGCTCTAATGGGTTTGCTCATAATGCTTCTCTCTTTAACCTACATTGTTTACAGTTTCCTGCCTCACCCCACCAGCAGCCCAAACATATTGGAGGATTATGTCAAGGCTGTGCATTATCTCAACAGATCTTCTGCGGCTCTTGAGGGGAGACTTGCCGGCACCAAATCCATGGACTTCAGCATTAACGATGCCTATTATTTGAGAAACAGGATTCAGGGGTATTTTCACAATCTATCACTGGCCTACGGCTCAGATAGCACGTTTTCTGTGAGAGTTGCTAGAAATTACCTCTACGTTGCAGATGCGTCGACAAACAGCACAGCTGCCTATTACATCGATGTTGATGGGCTTAGAGAGGCTCTTCAGCTTCTATCCCTTTGCAAAGTCGATGAGGCCCTGGAGAAATACGACAGCGTTGAGGAAAACACATCCCAGGCTTTATCAAATGTTGTAAGAGCAATATCTGTCCTCAGCAGGGTTGATAAAAATTCAGTTGCGGAGAACCATGTCCCGATAATCGAAAAATCTAGGGAGAGGCTGGAAAAAGTCTTTAACTCCCTCTACAATGCCTCCATGCTCATGGAGATAGCTAGGAGACACAGGGAATACATAAAGATGATGTGCAGCAGAAGACCTGTTAACTCATCCACTCTTGACGGCATGTTTATGCTTCTGAGCGATCTCAATCGTGTGAGGGCCACTGGACCCCTCTTGCCGGAAATAATGAGCGCCAGAAATGCCCTAGAATCCCTCATACAATCCTATTTGCAGCAACGGAGAAGTTGCAGTGGTAATACCAGCGGAAGTGGTGCGGGCTATGCCCCTCCAGAATCAGACGATTAGCGTGGGTTTTGAGAACCCCTATGCACTGGTTCTGATACCTGTATCAGTTTTTATCCTAACTTTTCTCTACATTAAGAGCAGGAAAAGGTCCTACAATCTAGCATCTAGGCTTGGCAGAATAGGTAATGCGAGAATCCCAGGAATTCTGACAGCAGCTAAGTTTGCCACAGCCATTATTATCGTTTTTGCCGCAGCCCAGCCCTACACAATAATATACAGCCGCATGACCGTGACACCCGAAAACGTCCTTGAGGTCAACGCCACCTCAAGAGTTGTCGTGCTCCTAGACATCTCAACAAGCATGGGCTATACTGATACCTTCCCATCTAGGATCGGGAGCGCTGTAAGCCTTGTGGAGAAAATAATTGAAATAGCTGCGAGTAAGAAGGACACAGTGGATGTCTACGGTTTCAGCGATTCCGTGAAGCCTCTTTGCATAAACAGCTCCGCATGCAAGTTGGATATAAAGCTGGAGAGGTTCTCAGCAATAGGAGATGCGATATTCTTCGGCTATGCCAAGGCAAGGGCCTCAGCTCTGCCGACAGCCATAATACTGATAACGGATGGTGCCTCAAACTACGGCTCCCCTGCGGAGGATGCTGTAAAGGCCATTGAAAATATGGTTGTAATGCTTGTTGGCAACGACCAAAGGGCTTCAAAACTTGAGAATGCCTGCAGGGAGCATAAGATTCCCCTCTTCAGGATTGCACTGTCATCCGGCGAGGAGGATGCGCTGAACTATGTTGCCCAGAAGCTGTATGCAAGCGCCAAGTTTGAAGCACTTAAGGCATACGGGCAGCTCCAGATCTCGGTGCAGAGAAGGGACTACTCAATACAGCTCTACCTTTTGGCTGCTTTGATCCTCCTTTTCGTGATCTCCTTGGGTGAGGGCCTGTGATATTGTTCAACCCGTATATATTCGCAGCAACCTTCTTGGTGCTTATGCTTGCCATAATCACCTTGCACATGATGTACCCAAGGCTCTACACATTCAGATACAGGCACACGCTGGTATCCGTCATAATGAGGAGGTTTCCGGTGAGGAGGAGAAGGTTGAGCATGGCGATGAAGATTGCTATTGCAGTGCTGCTCTCGCTGGCTGTAGCCCAGCCCTATATTGTCACAAAGGAAAAGATCTACATAGAGTCCAAGGAGATTTCGGAGCTGAGATTTAACGCAAGACCAGCCCTGGTGGTGATTCTGGACACATCGGGCAGCATGGGAGGCATAAAGCTTGAGACAGCAAAAACTGTCATCACGGAGTTTTTTGAAAGGCTTTCCCCATCCATAGATGTTGGCTTCATGGATTTTGCTGATAGCATCAAGCAGGCAATCGCACCTGACAATAGAAGCGATGTTGTAAAAGCCGTTAAAGAAGCGAGAGCTGGAGGAGGGACGATGTATAGCTACCCTCTTAAGGCAGCCCTGAGCTGGTTAAAGCCATACAGGGAGCTCAACGTCTCCACCTCTGTTGTCTTCATATCCGATGGCATGCCCGGGGATCTTATGGAGTACAGGAGCTTGCTGAAGGATTTCAAAAGCCTTGAAATACCAATCTACACTGTTTTCATCGGGGAGGAGAGCGGAGGAATAAATGAGATGAAGCTAATGGCAAATACCACAGGCGGGGAGGCTTATATTGCAAAGACCGTTGACAGACTAGCTGAGCTGCTCAACAATGCCCTGGAGAAGGCGGCACAATCAATTCAGAAGGTGGAGGTCAAGACAAGGATAACGAAGACAGTGGATGTCTACACGCCCCTATCGAGCATATTTTTGGCATGCGCAGCGATGCTCTACCTAGTTTACAGGTTCACTGTCTATAGATTCTCCGGCGTAACCTTCTAAGCAGCCTCGAAAAACCAGCATACTCATGAGGCCTAAACCTGTAGTGGAGAACAATGCAGCTAACGAATACTGCAAGGAATGCGAGTGCACGCATCACGTGCACAGGCCTTGGATATAACAAAACACTGTTCCTCATGGGGGCAAGGACCGACACATCTACATGCACAAGGGGCAAAAGTCTATTGACCGTCGAATCTGGAAGCTTATATAGACTGGCATTAGCAGCCAGATCCACGAGCCTGTCAATCCTGGTCTCATTTATCCCTGTTGCACTAAGCTCAACACCTCTGCGAAAACAAATCTCAACTATGTGGGCATTCCCGCTCAATGGCGTGCTCGTAGTATTGCATATAAAATTAGGAATATGCGCGTGCACGCATTTGCATATATTTTTTTGTACTGCTTTTTGTTCAACATAGCTGACAATGCTCCCATATCCCTTGCCACTAATTATGTTCAGGTATTGCGAGTAATTAGAATGCCTAAGATCCTCC